>CAXTOC010000128.1:0-7627 GCA_964245725.1 uncultured Acetobacteraceae bacterium
GAGCAGGAGGCGGCCGAGCGGCTCGAGGCACGGCTGCTGGCGCTGCGTGAGCTCGACCTGGCCGCCCGGCCGCTGGGCGAGGCGCAGGGGCGCGACCAGCTGCTGAGCCATGCGGCGTCCTTCTACGCGGGTGCGGACGCGCCGGCCTGGCTGACCCGCGCCGACCGGCTGCGGCTGTGCGAGATCCTGGTCGGAGCGGAGGCGGCGCTTCGCTTGGGCGAGCCATAGCGGCGACAGCCGATCGGCACTACGTGACCAGACCACGTCGCCGGGAACCACGCCGATGCCGACAGCCTCCCCCCTGGAGCAGATACGCGTGCGGATCGCGGCCGCGGCGCTGGCCTGCGGACGCGAGCCGGACGCGGTCAGCCTGGTCGCCGTTTCCAAGACCCATCCGGCGTCCCGGATCGTGACGCTGCTGCAGCAGGGACAACGCCGCTTCGGCGAGAACCGCGTGCAGGAGGCGATGGAGAAGTTTCCCGCCCTGCGTCCGCATCATCCGGACCTGCGGCTGCACCTCATCGGCCCGCTGCAGACCAACAAGGCACGGGACGCGGTGCGCGGCTTCGAGGTCATCGAGACGCTGGACCGGCCGCGTCTCGCCGATGCGATCGGGCACGCCGCGGAGCGCGAGGGTCGGGTGCCGGAGCTGCTGGTGCAGGTCAATGTCGGCGACGAGCCGCAGAAGGCCGGGATCGCGCGCGTCGAGGCGGAGGGCTTCATCCGCTCCTGCCGGGCGCGGTTCGGCGCGGCGCTGACCGGCCTGATGTGCATCCCGCCTGCCGAGGGCGACCCGCTGCCGCATTTCCGGATGCTGGCGGCGCTGGCGGCGCAGTGCGGCCTGTCCGGCCTGTCGATGGGCATGTCGGGAGACTTCCAGACGGCGATCCTGGCTGGTGCCACCGAGGTGCGCGTCGGCTCGGCGCTGTTCGGCGAACGGCCCGTGGGCGGATCGCCGATGGCCGCCGCCACCGTGCCCGACTGACCCACGCTTGCCCCGCATCCGCTTGCCTCGCCGAACCGTTGAGTCGTATGGGGGCGCCTGCGACAGCCCGCGTCGCCGTTCCCGCGCCGCCGTGCCTCTCCGGAGCCCCCTCATGAGCCGCGACGCCGTTGCGCCTGCAGATGGTGCCGAACCTTGATCCATCAGCCTCCACTGCGTCAGCTTTCGCCCGGCGAGCCGGCTACCGCCAGCGTCCAGCTCCCGGCCGCGGAACGGCATCGTGGGATCGGTCTCGCCTCGGTGCTGGGCGTGCTCGGCGTGGTCTACGGCGACATCGGCACCAGCCCGCTCTACGCGCTGAAGGCCACCATCGCCATCATCAGCAACCGTGCTCCGACGCCGGGCGAGGTGCTGGGCATCGAGAGCCTGATCTTCTGGTCGCTGATCCTGGTGGTGACGATCAAATACGTGATGCTGATCATGCGCGCCGACAACGAGGGCGAGGGCGGCATCCTGTCGCTGATGGCACTGGCGCAGCGGGTCGCGTCGAGCAACCGGATGCGGACGGTGATGGGGCTCGCCGGCATCATCGGCGCCTGCCTGTTCTTCGGCGACGGCACCATCACGCCCGCGATCTCGGTGCTCTCGGCGATCGAGGGGCTGGAGGTCAGCCTGCCATCGGCGCGGGAGGTGGTGCTGCCGCTCGCGATCGTGGTGATCGTGGCGCTGTTCACCCTGCAGTGGCGTGGCACCGGCAGCGTCGGACGCATCTTCGGGCCGATCATGGTGATGTGGTTCGGCAGCATCGGCGTGCTGGGCGCGATCGAGGTGGCGCACCATCCGTTCGTGCTCGCCTCCCTGCTGCCCAACCACGCCGTGATCTTCATCTGGCATCACGGCTGGATCGCCTTCGTGGCACTCGGTGCGGTGGTGCTCTCCGTCACCGGCGCCGAAGCGCTCTACGCCGACATGGGGCATTTCGGCCGCGCACCGATCCGCCTCGCGTGGCTGTTCTTCGTGCTGCCGTCGCTGGCGTTCAACTATCTCGGCCAGGGCGCGCTGATCATCAGCCATCCGGAGGCGATCAAGAATCCGTTCTTCCTGCTCGGGCCGGACTGGATGCGGCTGCCGATGGTGGTGCTGGCCACCGCCGCCACCGTGATCGCGAGCCAGGCGATGATCACCGGCGCCTACTCGATCGCCCGGCAGGCGGTGCAGCTGGGCTACCTGCCGCGCATGCGCGTGCTGCACACCAACGCCCAGGAAGAGGGCCAGATCTACCTGCCGCAGGTGAACCGCGCGCTGATGGTCGGCGTGCTGCTGCTGGTGCTGACGTTCCGCTCGTCCGACGCGCTGGCGTCCGCCTACGGCATCGCCGTGACCGGCACCTTCATGTGCACCTGCGTCCTGGCGATGGTGACGTTCCAGCGTCTGTACGGCTGGTCGAGATATGCTTCCGTCTTCGTGTTCGGCGGGTTCTTCCTGATCGACGGGACGTTCTTCGCCGCCAATGCGCTGAAGATCCCGCAGGGCGGCTGGGTGCCGCTGCTGCTCGGCATCGTGCTGACCGCGCTGATGACGAGCTGGAAGCGCGGCCGCGAGCTGCTGGCGCTGCGCTGGAAGCAGGACAGCATGCCGCTCGCCTCCTTCCTCGGCCGCCTGCCGCAGTCGCACATCGTGCGGGTGCCGGGGATGGCGGTGTTTCTCACCGCCAACCCGGACGTCGTGCCGGCGTCGCTGCTGCACAACCTGAAGCACAACAAGGTGCTGCACGAGAAGGTGCTGTTCGTCACCATCCAGAACCTGGATCAGCCGGAAGCCGGACGCGGCTATCGCCTGCAGGTCGACGAGCTGGCGCCGGGCATCCACCGCGTCGCCCTGCGCTACGGCTTCATGGAGAGCCCCAACCTCCCGCGCGCGCTGGAGGAGCTGCGCAGCACCGGCGTCGCGTTCGACCCGATGCAGGCGAGCTACTTCGTCAGCCGCGAGGTGCTGGTCCGCGCCACCATCCCGCGCATGCCGCTTTGGCGCCTGTCGCTGTTCCTGGTGATGGCGCGCAATGCGGTGACCACCACCGAGTTCTTCCGCATCCCGAGCGACCGGGTGGTGGAGCTGGGCGTGCGCGTCGCGATCTGATGCTCCAGGACGTCGCGCTCTACGTCCACTGGCCGTTCTGCCTCAGCAAATGCCCCTACTGCGACTTCAACAGCCACGTGCGCGACGTCATCCCCGAGCGCCGCTTCGCCGCCGCACTCGCTGCGGAGCTGGCGCACGAGGCGGCACGGCTGGGACGGCGTCGTCTCGGCTCGATCTTCTTCGGCGGCGGCACGCCGAGCCTGATGCGCCCCGAGAGCGTCGCCGACCTGATCGAGCAGGCCAGGACCCTGTTCGATCCGGCACCCGACCTCGAGGTCACGCTGGAGGCCAATCCCACCAGCGTCGAGGCGGCGCGGCTGCGCGGCTTCCGCGAGGCCGGGGTCACGCGCGTCTCGCTCGGCGTGCAGGCGCTCGAGGACGAAGCGCTGCGTCGGCTCGGCCGCGCGCATTCCGCGGCCGACGCGATCGCGGCGCTGGAACTCGCGCGCAACCTGTTCCCGCGCATCTCCTTCGACCTGATCTATGCCCGCCCCGGACAGGCGCTGCCCGCCTGGCGCGCCGAGCTCGACCGCGCGCTCGCGCTGGTCTCGGATCACCTCTCGCTCTACCAGCTCACCATCGAGCCCGGCACGCGCTACGAGGCGCTGCATCGGCAGGGCCTGATCACCCTGCCCGACGACGACGACGCCGCGGCGCTCTACGAGGAGACGGCCGACGTCGCCGCACGGCACGGGCTGCAGCCCTACGAGGTCTCCAACTATGCCCGCCCGGGCGCACAGAGCCGGCACAACCTCGCCTACTGGCGCTACCAGGACTATGCCGGCATCGGGCCCGGCGCGCACGGCAGGCTGACGCTGGACGGCGCGCTGTTCGCCACCCGGCGGCACCGTGCGCCCGAGCCCTGGGTGGTGCGGGTGGAGCGGTGCGGCTCCGGCGAGACCAGCTGCACGACGCTCTCGATGCGCGACCGCACCCGGGAAATGCTGCTGATGGGACTGCGGCTGTCCGAGGGGATCTCGGCGTCGGCGTTCCTCGCCCGCACCGGCACCGCGCTCGGATCGGCGCTGGACACGGCGGTGCTGTGCGCCGCCGAGGAGGAAGGCTACCTGACCTGGCACGATGATCGCCTCAGCGCCACCCCGTCGGGGCGTCTGCGCCTGGACGCGCTGCTCGGCGCGCTCGCGCTGTAGCGGGCGACGCCGCGCCCCGGGCGCTGCGCACTCCCCACATGGTGATGCGCCGGCGGCTCAACCGGATGGGTCCTGCGTGCTAGCCCGTGCGGATGCTGCACCTGATCAAGCTCGCCGTCGGAGTCGCGGATCCGGCGGCGCTCGCCGCGCGGCAGGCCGCCCGCTCGCGCGAGACCGGCGCGCATGGCGGCCGCCCGTTCCTGCGCACCCGCAACTTCCCGCGTCGCGCCGAGGAGATCCTCGAGGGCGGCTCGATCTACTGGGTGATGTCCGGCGTGCTGCTGTGCCGGCAGCGCGTGGTCGGGATCACCACCGACCGCCGCGACGACGGCACGCCGTGCACCGCCATCGTCCTGGACGGCCCGACGACGGGCGTCGTGCCCAGGTTGATCCGCCCGTTCCAGGGGTGGCGCTACCTGACGCCGGCCGACGCGCCGGACGACCTGGACCGCCTGCCGCAGGTGCCCGGGGATCCGCTTCCGCCGGCGCTGCGACGCGCCCTGGCCGCCCTGTGCCTGCTCTAGGAGATCGGGGATCCGGGGCCTCGGGCCCCGGGGGGGGGCGGGGCGGCGCCCGGGGCGGGCGGCCGCCGGGGGGGGGCCCCCCCCCCCCCCCCCCCCTTCCGCCGCACTGTGGCAGATCCGCAATCAGCAGCCGATAATCCTCAGCCGTCCCGACGCCGCCTGCAACCCAGCGTTGATCGCGGTCCCGGTTCCGGACACCATCGCCGGACCATGCCCCGCTGGCTGCTCCTCTGCGCCCTGCTCACGCTCGCGGCCTGCGGCGGCGGCCGCATGGGCTACGGCCCGGGCCTCGCGAGCTACCCCGAGCCCGGTCCGCCGGGCGACCCTTGGCGCCCATACATCCGGCAGGCCTCCAGCCGCTTCAGCGTGCCGCAGCGCTGGATCCGCGCGGTGATGCAGCAGGAGTCCGGCGGTCAGGAGTATCGTGACGGGCGAGCCATCACCTCGTCGGCGGGTGCGATGGGACTGATGCAGCTGATGCCGGCGACCTATGCCGACATGCAGGCGCAGAACGGCCTGGGCAACGACCCCTACGAGCCGCACGACAACATCCTGGCCGGCACCGCCTACATCAGGCTGATGTACGCGCGCTACGGCGCGCCGGCCTTCCTCGCGGCGTACAACGCCGGTCCGCAGCGGCTGGATGACTATCTCGGCACCGGGCGCCGCCTGCCGAACGAGACCGTGCGCTACGTCGCCGCCATCGCCCCGCGCCTGGGCAGCGAGGTCGCCATGACCGGCCCGCTCTCCGCCTATGCCGGGATGCCGGAGCGTGCCGCGCCCCTCGCCGTGCCGATCCGTCTGGCTGCGTACCGGGTGCCGGCAGCCGAGCCCCCGGCAGCCGAGCCCCCGGCAGCCTGCGCGCAGGATCCCGACGCCGCCTATGATCCGGAGCTGCCTTGCCGCCCGGTGCGGCGGCTGCGCTTCGCCGCAGCACCGGCGAAGGTGCCGAGTGCCGCATCGGTCAGCGCGATCTACGAGCCGCCCGCCGCGAGCCGGCCCGCCGACTCCGATGCCCCGCCCTATGGCGCCTGGGCGGTGCAGGTCGGCGCCTACGACTCTGCAGGAGAGGCGCACTTCGCTGCCACGATGGCGCGCCAAGCGGCCTTGCGACAGCTCGCCGGCAGTCGGGCGCTGATACAGCCGACCAGCCGGTTCGGCCGCACCGTGCTGTATCGCGCCCGCCTCTCCGGGCTGGCGCGTAACGGCGCCGGCGCCGCCTGCAGCGCCCTGGAGCAACACAGCATCCCCTGCATGATCGTCGCCCCGGGAAGCTGAACCGCGTTCGGCGCCGCCCGTTGCTGTGCCGGCAACAGGAGACCGTCATGCCCCAGATCATCGATCTCGCTCCGCACGATCCGTTGCCTGACGGGCCGGCGCTGGTGCTGCTGCGACGCTTCGAGGAGGACGATCCGAGGCAGATCATGATCGAGCTGGTCGCGCTCGACGATCACCACACGGAGTCCAACGCGCGCATGACCGACGCCGGAGGCGTGCCGCCTTCCTGGGACGAGGCGAGCGCGCGCGCCGCAGGGATGGCCGACGAGGCGCAGCTGCCGATCCTGTACCGGATCGACCGCACCGCCGGCCCGCGCGAACAGGAGGTCGTCGCGCATGACGGCGACCGCTCCGCCGACATGGACAAGCTGGACGATTCCGACCTCGAGGAGGGCGAGCCCGGCCCGGACATGCGCGACCGCAACAACAACGCGGCGCCGCGCCGGTTCTAGGGCCTTGACACCTCGTTAGCGGGCGCGCCAGGCCGCACGGATTGACGCGCCGGAGGGCACGTGGGATAGGCTCCTGCTGCAAATCACTCGCAATCGCAGCATCGGCCGGTGCGCCTTGGGCGCCGGCCCGCGCACGGTCACCGGAGAGACCCGCATGATCCTTCCACGCCCCGGCACGCGATCCCGGCTGGCGCGCCTCCTGCTCGGCGGCGTCGCCAGCGCGGTGCTCTGCGGCGGCAGCGCCCGCGCCACGACGCTGACCCTGTACAGCGCGCAGCACCAGCAGATGGTCGAGACGGTGATCGCCGCCTTCACCAGGCAGACCGGCATCACCGTCAAGGCCCGCTACGGCGAGGCGCCAGAGATCGCGAGCCAGATCGTCCGCGAGGGCGCCGCCTCGCCGGCCGACATCTACTTCACCGAGAACTCGCCCGAGCTGGTGCTGCTGGACGGCAAGGGCCTGCTGGCGCCGGTCGCGAGCGCCAGCCTGGCCCAGGTGCCGGCGAAGTACAGCGCGCCCGACGGCAGGTGGATCGGCGTGTTCGCGCGCGAGAACGTGCTCGACTTCAACCGCTCGATGATGCGCGAGGACCGCCTGCCCGCCTCGCTGCTGGAGCTCGCGAAACCGGAGTGGCACGGCAAGATCGCCTTCGCCCCGACCGACGCGGACTTCCTGCCGCTGGTGGCCGCGGTCTCCGCCCTGAAGGGCGAGGCCGCGACGGTGCAGTGGCTGGAGGGGTTGAAGGCGAACGGCCAGGTGTTCGACGACGACGAGGGCGTGGTCGCCGCGGTCGATCGCGGCGCGGTCGCGGTGGGCATCATCAACAGCTACTATTTCGAGCGGCAGCGGGCCGAGACCGGGGCGGCGCACAGCGCGATCCACCATTTCAGCGACGGCGACGTCGGCGCCCTGGTCAACGTGTCGGGCGCCGCGGTACTGCGCTCCTCGAGGAACCAGGCTGCGGCGCAGCGCTTCGTTGCCTTCCTGGTCAGCAAGCCGGTGCAGGCGATGGTCGCCCGCGCGGACATCGACTTCGAGTACCCGCTCGCCGCAGGGGTCGCGGCGAATCCGGCGCTGCGGCCATTCGGCCAGCTGCAGCCGCCGCCGCTGACCGTGGCACAGCTGGGCGACGATCGCGAGGC
>CAXTOC010000129.1:0-7617 GCA_964245725.1 uncultured Acetobacteraceae bacterium
AGGTGTTCCAGGTGGCGGGCGAGGTCGCGGTGCTGCGCGACGGCCGGCTGGTCGGATGCAAGCCGAGCGACGAGACCAGCCCGTCGGACCTGGTCACCATGATCGTCGGGCGGCCGCCCGAGCAGGTGTTCGTGCGGCCCGACGCCGCCGCGACCGCCACCTGCCTCACCCTGGACGCGCTCGTGGTGGGCGACGCGGGGCCGGTCAGCCTGACGCTGCGTCGCGGCGAGATGGTCGGCCTGGTTGGGCTGCGCGGTGCGGGACAGGACGCCATCGGCCGCGCGCTGTTCGGCTGCCGGCAGGGGAAGTCGGGCACCATGCGGCTCGAGGGGCAGCCGTACCGGCCGCTCTCGCCGGCCGAGGCGATGAGCCGCGGCGTCGGCCTGGTCGCCGCCGACCGGGTCGGCGAGAGCCTCGGCATGCCGCTCAGCGTGCGCGAGAACCTGTTCCTCAACCCGGGCGCCAGCGGTCACGGCGTGCTGAGGTTCCGCTCTCCCGCGCGGGAGGCGGTCGACTGCCGCACCGCCGGGGCCCAGATGAGCCTGCGCCCGAACGACCCGCAGCGGCCGGTGGAGACGCTGTCGGGCGGCAACCAGCAGAAGGTCGTGCTCGCCCGCTGGCTCGGCATCGCCACCCGCCTGCTGATCCTCGAGGAGCCGACCGCCGGCGTCGATGTCGGGGCCAAGGCCGAGATCTACGCGCTGCTGCGCACCGCCCTGCAGGGCGGCCTCGCCATCATCGTCGTCGCCACCGACTTCGAGGAGGTCAGCAAGATCTGCCATCGCGCCCTGGTGTTCAGCCAGGGCCGCGTCGCCTGCGAGATCGACCGCGACGCGCTCTCGGTGCAGAGCCTGCTGCAGGCCTCCTCCGCCGGCGCCCTGCCGGCCGCGGCGGCGCATCCGACGCTCCATGAGGGGATCCGGCCATGAACTCGCTGAAATCGACCGCGCTGGAGCCGGCACCCGGCGCGCTCGCGGGCGCCTCGATCGGCCGGCGGATCACGCAGCTGCTGCCGGTCTACGGGCTGGTGCTGCTGGCCGTCCTGCTCGCGGTGCTGTTCTCGCTGCTGCTACCCGACACCTTCCCGACCTGGCTCAACGTCCGCTCCCTGCTCAGCGACAAGGGGGTGATCGCGATGCTGTCGCTGGCGGCCACGGTGCCGATGATGACCGGCAAGATCGACCTGACCGTCGGCTACGGCGTCGTGCTGTGGCACATCCTGGCGATCTCGTTCCAGATCGACGGCGTGCCCTGGCCGCTGGCGGTGCTCGCCGTGATCGGGCTCGGCATCCTGTTCGGCCTGCTCAACGGCATCCTGGTCGAGGTGGCGCAGATCGACAGCTTCATCGCCACCCTCGGCACCGGCACCGTGACCTACGCGATCGCGCTGTGGTGGACCGACGGCCGGCAGCTGATCGGCCACCTGTCGCCCTCCTTCTTCGTCATCGAGACGGCGAGCCTGTTCGGCATCCCCGCCCCGGCCTTCTACGTCGCCGGCCTGGCGCTGCTGCTATGGATCATCTCGGCCTACACGCCGCTCGGCCGCTACCTGTACGCGATCGGCGCCAACCCGCGCGCCGCCGAACTCAACGGCATCCCGACCCGTCGCTACGTCATGCTCGCCTTCATGACCTCGGGCGGCATCACCGCGATCGCCGGCGTGATGCTGGCCGCGCGCCTGCGGCTCGGCCAGGCCAGCGTCGGGCTCGAGTTCCTGCTCCCGGCCCTGGTCGGCGCCTTCCTCGGCTCGACCACGATCACGCCGGGGCGCGTCAACATCTGGGGCACCATCGTCGGCGTGGTCATCCTCGCCATCGGCATCTCCGGCATCGAGCAGCTGGGCGGCGCCTTCTGGGTGGAGCCGGCCTTCAACGGGGCGACGCTGCTGGTGGCGATCGGACTCGCGAGCTGGACCGGGCGTCGCCCGGCGAGAAGCACATAGGGAGAGCGCTTTGATGGACGTCCTTCACACCCGCACCGGGCTCGCCGCCGCCGCCGGTCTCGCGGTCCTGCTCGGCGATCCCGCGGCCGCACGCGCCGACGCCACGCTCGATGCGGCCAAGCAGGCGGTCAGCGCCGCCACCGCGCCGTCCGAGAAGTGGGGCGGCCCGACCAGCGGCCCGCATGCGGCGTCCGCCAAGACCATCGTCTACGTCGCCGGCGACATGCGCAACGGCGGCATCCAGGGGGTCAGCGACGGCGTCAAGCAGGCCGCGACGCGCATCGGCTGGAAGGTGCGGATCATCGACGGGCAGGGCAGCGTCTCTGGCATCCAGTCGGCCTTCAGCCAGGCGATCGCGCTCAAGCCGGACGGCATCATCGTCGGCGGGTTCGACGCGGTGCAGAACGCGAGCATCATCCACCAGGCGGTGAGCCAGGGCATCAAGCTGGTGGCCTGGCACGGCGGCCCGACGCCCGGCCCGATGCTGCAGGGCGAGCTGTTCACCAACGTGACCAGCGACAACCACCGGGTGGCGGAAGTCGCCGCCGACTACGCGATCGCCAGCAGCGGCGGCCACGCCAACGTCGTGGTGTTCGCCGACAGCGCCTACGCGATGGCGCTGGCCAAGGGCAACTGGATGCGCGACACGGTCGCGAAATGCGCCGGCTGCAAGGTGCTCGCCTTCGAGGACACGCCGCTCGACCAGACCTCGACGCGCATGCCGCCGCTGACCACCTCCCTGCTCGGGCGCTTCGGCGCCAAGTGGACCTACAGCCTCGGCATCAACGACCTGTATTTCGACTTCATCGGGCCGCCGCTGATCTCGGCGGGTCGCGATCCCGGGGGTCCGCCGGTCAACATCAGCGCCGGGGACGGCAGCAACTCGGCGTTCGAGCGCATCCGCTCGGGCCAGTATCAGGCCGCCACCGTGCCCGAGCCGCTGCAGCTGCATGGCTGGCAGACCATCGACGAGCTGAACCGCGCCTTCGCCGGACAGCCCGCCTCCGGCTACGTCACCCCGGTCCACCTGGTGACCAGCAAGAACATCGACCTCGACGGCGGCAAGCAGGATCTCTACGACCCCAGCAACGGCTATCGCGACGTCTATGCCCGCATCTGGGGCCGCTGAGTGCGATGAGCCACTACGAGGTCATCGACAAGCGCTTCGGCCGCTACATCCTGCACAACGCGGCACTGGAACGGATCGCCGAGGGCTGTCGCTGGACCGAGGGTCCGGTGTGGTTCGGCGATGCCGGCTGCCTGCTGTTCAGCGACATCCCCAACAACCGGATCCTGCGCTGGATCGAGGGCCAGGGGGTTTCGGTCTACCGCCAGCCGAGCCACTTCGCCAACGGCCATACCCGGGACCAGGAGGGCCGGCTGATCTCCTGCCTGCACGGCACCCGGTCGGTGGTGCGCACCGAGCATGACGGCCGCGTCACCGTGCTCGCCGACCGCTACCAAGGGCAGCGGCTGAACTCGCCGAACGACGTGGTGGTCAAGTCGGACGGCTCGATCTGGTTCACCGACCCGCATTACGGCATCATGATGGACTACGAGGGCGAGCGCGCGCCGGAGGAGCTGCCCTGCCACGTCTACCGGCTGGACCCGCGCACCGGCAAGCTCGGCGTCGTCAGCGACGCCTTCGAGTGCCCGAACGGGCTGTGCTTCTCCCCCGACGAGAGCCGGCTCTACGTCGCCGAGACCGGCCGCTTCCAGGAGGACACGGCCAAGCGCCAGATCCTGGCCTTCGACGTCATCGACGCGACCACGGCGAAGCTCGGCCGCGGCCGCCCGTTCTACGCTCCCTCGGTCGGAGCGGCCGACGGGTTCCGCTCCGACGAGGACGGCAATATCTGGACCAGCGCCGGCGACGGCGTGCACTGCGTCAGTCCCGCGGGCGAACTGCTGGGCAAGATCCGCCTGCCCCATGCCGTCTCCAACGTCGCCTTCGGCGGCCGCCATGGTGGCCGGCTGTTCATCTGCGCCACCAGCGAGGTCTACGCGATCTACCTGCACCGGCGCGGCGCGCCGCCGCCCTGATCCTGCGAGCCGCTTCGAAGGAGACGCCTTGACCGATCCGCTCGCGCCAGCACCGGTCCGCAAGGCGACCCTGCGCGACGTCTCGCGGCTCGCCGGCGTCTCGCGCATGACCGTGACCCGGGTGTTCATCCGCCCGGGCCAGGTGCTGCCGGAGACGCGTGCCCGGGTGCAGCAGGCGGTGGTGCAGCTCGGCTACGTGCCGGATCGCGCTGCGGGGAGCCTGGCGACACGACGCAGCGGCTTCGTCGGGCTGGTGCTGCCGACGCTCGCCAACGGCAACTTCGCGGCCCTCGCCGAGGGATTGACGGAGGCGTTGCGGCCCGGCGGCTACGAGCTGCTGATCGGCTACACCACCTACAGCGTCGCCGAGGAGGAGCGTCAGGTGCGCACCCTGCTGTCGCGTCGGCCGGAGGCGCTGGTGCTGGTCGGATCCGACCACAGCGAGGCGGCGCGCCGACTGCTCGCGCATGACGGGCCGCCGGTGATCGAGATCGCCGAGCTGCCGGAGCGGCCACTGGGTCGGGCGGTCGGCTTCTCCAATCACGCCGTCGGCGGCGCCGCGGCGTCGTTCCTGATCGGCCTGGGCCACCGCCGGCTGGCCGCACTCGGTCCGTCGCGCGAGGGCGAGCGACACGACACACGCGGCGAGGCGAGGCTCGCCGGCTTCACCGAGGCCATGCGCGCCGCCCGCCTGCCGACCGACCTGGTGCGCGCCGACGGACGGATCCCGCTCTCCTTCGAGCAGGGGGCGGTCGCGATGGGCGCGCTGCTCGACCAGGCGCCGGAGGTGGAGGCGGTGTTCGCGGTCTCCGACCTCTCCGCAGTGGGTGCCCTGATGGAATGCCGCCGGCGCGGCGTCGAGGTGCCGCGGCACGTCTCGCTGCTGGGCTTCGGCGATTTCGAGATCGGCCAGCAGATGGTGCCGCCGCTGAGCACGATACGCGTCGATTTCACCGATCTCGGCCGCCGTGCGGGTGCGGTGATCATCGACCTGCTGGATGCGGGCGGTGCTGCGCACGACAGGCGCATCGACGTCGGCTTCAGCGTCGTCGGCCGCGGCACCACCCGCGCCGCCGCACCGTCACGACAGGAGGGACTGCGAATTGGCTGAACCCACTTCCCCCGCGCCGCAGGCTCGGGAGCAGACCTTGGAGGGTTCTGGCGCGGGCCGGATCGCCCTCGTCACCGGGGCCGGCAGCGGCATCGGGCGCGCGGTGGCGACCGCGCTGCTGTCGGAGGGCTGGTCGGTGGTGCTCGCCGGACGCCGCCGCGACGCGCTGGAGGAGACGCGGACGGCCGCCTCCGCCCCCGGCGCGACCATATCGTCGCTGGTGCATCCCGCCGACGTCTCCGATCCGGTATCGGTGGATGCGCTGTTCGCCGCCCTGCACGCCAGGTTCGGCCGGCTCGACCTGCTGTTCAACAACGCGGGCATCAGCCTCTCGGCCGCACCCGACGCGCTGAGCTTCGAGCAATGGTCCAGCGTGGTCGCGATCAACCTCACCGGCGCGTTCCTGTGCGCCCAGGGCGCGTTCCGCCTGATGCGACACCAGCGGCCGAAGGGCGGGCGGATCATCAATAACGGGTCGATCTCGGCTTACGCGCCGCGGCCGAACTCGGTCGCCTACACCGCGACCAAGCACGCGGTCACCGGCCTGACCAAGTCGCTGTCGCTCGACGGACGCGCGCACGACATCGCCTGCGGCCAGATCGACATCGGCAACGCGCTCACGCCGATGGCGGCGAAGATGCAGTCGGGCGTGCCGCAGGCCAGCGGCGACCTGGCGGTCGAGCCGGTGATGCGGGTCGAGGATGTCGCCCGGACGGTGCTGTTCATGGCCGCGCTGCCGCTCGACACCAACATCCAGACCCTGACCGTGATGGCCACCAACATGCCCTTCGTCGGCCGCGGCTGAGCAGGCTATGGTCCGGCGCAGAACCCAGGGAGCCTCCGCATGACCCATCCCGCCCTGATACCCGGCGGCACCGCGATCGTCACCGGTGCCGCCAGCGGCATCGGTCTCGCCGCATCCTGCCGCTTCGCCGGGCTGGGCCTGAACGTGGTCATGGCCGACCTGCCTGGGCCGGCGCTGCAGCAGGCGCGAGAGCAGGTCGCGGCGCTGGCCGCCGATGCGGTGGAGGTTCTGGCGAGGCCGACCGATGTTGCCGATGCCGGGCAGCTGGTCGCGCTGCGCGAGACCGCGTTCGACCGCTTCGGGTCCGCCTCGGTGCTGATGAACAACGCCGCGATCGGCGCCGATCCGGGCAAGCCGTGGGAGAACGGGACCGGCTGGCGGGCGTTGATGGAGGTCAATCTCTGGGGCGTCGTCAACGGCGTCCAGGCCTTCGCCGGCGCCATGCTCGCCTCCGGCAGGCCCGGCCTGATCGTCAACACCGGCTCCAAGCAGGGCATCACGCTGCCGCCGGGGAACAGCGCCTACAACGTCTCGAAGGCGGGTGTGAAGGCCTTCACCGAACTGCTGGCGCACGAGCTGCGCGAGGCCGGCGGCAACGTGTCGGCGCACCTGCTGATCCCGGGCTTCACCCACACCGGCATGACCGGTACTGCGGAGAAGCCGCAGGCGGCCTGGACCGCGGACCAGGTCATCGAGTTCATGCTGCACGCGCTGGAGTGCGGCGATTTCTACATCCTGTGCCCGGACAACGTCGTGCCGCGCGCCACCGACGAGCGGCGCATGCGCTGGATGGTCGGCGACATCGTCGAGAACCGCCCGGCGCTGTCACGCTGGCATCCGGACTACCAGGCAGCCTTCGACGCCTTCATGCGGGCCTGAGGCGGCCGGCTCTGCCGCGGCCTGCTAGACCGTCCGGAGCATTCCGCCGTCGACGAAGTAGGTCGAGCCGATGCTGTAGCTCGCCCGGTCGGAGCAGAGGAAGACGAAGAAGTTCGCGACCTCTTCGGCGCTGGCGAAGCGCTTGTTCGCGGCGTGCTCGTCGGCGATCGCCTGCAGGTAGCCTTCCCAGTCGCCGCCGGTCTCGGCGGTCAGCTGCTTGGCGGTCTTGACCCAGTCGGGCGTCAGCACCAGGCCGGGATTGACGCAGTTCACCCGGATGTTGTCCTTGGCGACCTCTGTCGAGAGGGTCTTGGAGAACATCATCAGGGCAGCCTTGGTCACGTTGTAGATCGGCTCGTACCAGAGCGGCTGCACCGCGCAGATCGAGGCGTTGTGCAGGATGACGCCGCCGCCGCGGCGGCGCATGGCCGGCACCAGGCCGCGGGCGAGGCGCACCGCCGCCATGACGTGCAGCTCCCAATACGACTGCCACTTCTCGTCCAAGGCCTCCAGGATGGTCTCGTTGGACCCGGCGCCGGCATTGTTGATCAGGATGTCGACGCCGTCGAAGGCCTCGTGCGCCGCATCGATCAGCGTCGCCACGCCCTCCGCGGTGCCGACGTCGCAGGCGACCGCGTGCACCCTGACGGCGTGGGCGCGCTCGATGCGCTGCGCCTCGAGCGCGAGCCGCGCGGCGCCGCGCGCCGCGAGCACCACGCTCACCCCTTCGGCCGCCAGCCCGTCTGCGATCGCGAGGCCGATGCCGACGCTTCCTCCGGTGAGCAGCGCCACCTTGCCGGCAAGTCCCAGATCCATCGCCGTGTCCCCCTGCCCGGC
>CAXTOC010000130.1:0-2457 GCA_964245725.1 uncultured Acetobacteraceae bacterium
CGGCCGAGAGGATCGCCGCGAGCTTGCGCGAGGCCACCGCGCCGGGTGCCCGCGGAGAAGCCGCATCGTTCCGCGACATGCTCAGGGCGACGCGTTCCGGCAACCCGACCGGGAATTAGCGCCAGCAAGCGGCGTTGCCCCTCGACCCCATCAGAGGCGAGCCTCTGAAAGCCTTCTGAGAGATCGGGGTCTGGGGCCCCAGCGGGCCAAGGGCGGAGCCCTTGGCTTGCCCTGCCCGCGACCTGCCGAGACGGCTGCATCACGCGCCGGGCGACCCCGTGCCGGCGGCATCGGTCCCGAGCAACCAGCGGATCTTCGAGGCGAGCGTCTCCATCGCGAACGGCTTGGCCAGCACGTGCAAGCCAGGCTCGAGCTGGCCGCGGCCGACCAGGGCGTGTTCCGCGTAGCCGGTGATGAACAGCACCTTCAGCTCGGGACGGCTGCGTCGCGCCGCATCGGCCATCTGCCGGCCGTTCAGCCCGCCGGGCAGTCCGACATCGGTGATCAGCAGATCGATCCGCGCGCCTGCCTGCAGCAGCCGCAACCCTTGGGCACCGTCCGCCGCCTCGAGGGTGGCGTATCCCAGCTCCTGAAGCACCTCGGTGATCAGCATGCGCACGGTGGGTTCGTCATCGACCACGAGCACCGTCTCGTTCCCGCCCGGATGCGGCAGCGGCGCCAAGCCAGCCGGCTGCTCCCGCACCTCGTCCTGATGGCGCGGCAGGGAGATGCTGATCGTGCTGCCCTCGCCCGGCTGCGAGGCGATCCGCACCTGGCCACCGGACTGCGTGGCGAAGCCGTAGATCATCGACAGCCCGAGGCCGGTGCCCATGCCGATCGGCTTGGTGGTGAAGAACGGGTCGAAGGCGCGCGCGATCACCTCCGGCGTCATGCCGCTGCCGGTATCGGTGACGCGGATCACGACGTAGTCGCCGGGCGGCAGATCGTGCGCAGGCGCATCGCGCTCGTCGAGTGCGGTGTTCGCGGTCTCGACCGTGAGCTGCCCGCCGTCGGGCATCGCGTCGCGCGCATTGATGCACAGGTTGAGCAGCGCGTTCTCCAGCTGGTTGGGATCGCACAGGGTCGGCCACAGCTCCGGCGCCAGCACCGTCCTGAGGCTGATCTGCGGCCCGACGGTGCGCTGGATCAGCTCGCCCATCTCGACCACCAGCGCGTTGGCGCCGATCGGCTTCGGGTCCAGCGTCTGCCGTCGCGAGAAAGCCAGCAGCCGGTGGGTCAACGCCGCGGCACGGCCGGCGGCGCCGAGGGCCGCGGTGGCGTGTCGGTCGAGTTCGCCGATCCGGCCCTGCGCCAGGCGGGTCTTCAGCAGCTCCAGGCTGCCGCTGATGCCGGTCAGCAGGTTGTTGAAGTCGTGCGCGAGCCCGCCGGTGAGCTGCCCGACCGCCTCCATCTTCTGCGCCTGGCGAAGCTGCGCCTCGGTGGCGCGGAACCGGGTGACGTCCCGGCCCTCGACGACGATGAACTCGATCCGGCCACGTTCGTCACGCACCGGGTTCAGCGAGAGGTCGTAGATGCGATCGCGGCCGCCGGGCAGTCGCAGGTCAAGCTCGGCGCGCGCCAAGGTGCCGGAGAGTGCGGCCGCGAAGGCGTTCCTGAACAACGCGGCAGGTCCCGGCAGGCCGCGGAACCAGGACGACTCCCAGATCGGTATCCCCCTGTCTTGCGCGACGGCCGCTTCCAGGGCGAGTGCCGCGCGGTTCGCCTCCAGCACCGTGCCGTCCAGGGCGATCAGCCCGATCAGCTGGGTGGTGGAGTCGAAGATGCCGCGGAACCGCGCCTCGGCCAGCCGGACCGCCCGGGTGCGTTCCTCGACCCGCTGCTCCAGGCTTTCGTTCAGCTCGCGCAGGTCGCGCTCCGCCTGCCTGCGTCTGGTGATGTCGCGTCCGACCGCGACCAGACGCTCGGGTCTGCCGTCGGCGCCGGGAAGCGGCGAGACGACGACGTCCCACCATCTCAGCGTGCCGCGGTAGGTCGCGCAGAACCCCTCGAAGCGGCCGGTGCCGCCGGCGCGCGCCTCGGCCAGTGCGGCGCAGGCGGCCGCATGGTCGGCGTCCTTCCACAGCGTCAGCCAGGACCGGCCGAGAAGCTCGCCCGGCTCGGCGATCTCCATGCTCTGGATCCCGCCCGGACTGACGAACTGGGCCACGCCGTCGAGATCGAGCACGACGATGCAGTCCCGGCTCGAGTTCAGGATCAGCGTGTTCAGCGCCTGCGCCTCGCGCAGCGCGATCTCGGCCTGTCGGCTGGCGCTGACGTCGCGCGAGACCGAGAGCAGCCGTTCCGGCTTGTCGTCCCGGCCGAGGATCGGGGTGACCTGCACGTCCCACCATCGCGGCGAGCCGCCCATCGTGGGCGCGGTGCCCTGAAAATGCCCCAGACCACCGGCGCGGGGGGGCGCCCCCCCCGCCCCCCCGGCCCCGGGGGCCCGGGGCGGGC
>CAXTOC010000130.1:2467-7560 GCA_964245725.1 uncultured Acetobacteraceae bacterium
CCGCCCTGGGGGGGGGGGGGCCCCTAAAACCCCCCCCCCCCCCGGGGGGGGGGGCCCCCCCCCCCCCCCCCCGCGTCCAGGTTGCCCTGGTCCTGCCAGAAGTCCGGCCACGGGCAGCCCTGGATCGCGTTGAAGTCACCCACCTCCATGAGGCGCTGGCCGCCCTCGCTCATGAACAGGAGCTTGGCGTCCAGGTCGAGCACCTTGATGCAGTCGCCCGAGGCGGCGAGCACGCTGCGCAGGAACTCCGCATCCGCCCGGTGCCGCTCGTCGGCCAGACGCTGCGCGGTGCGGTCGCGCACGATCTTGATGAAGCCCTGCACGATCCCGGCCTGGTCGTGGAACGGCATCATCTCGCCGCTGCCCCAGAAGCGCGAGCCATCGCGGCGCTGGTGCCAGCGCTCGTCGACGCCGCGCCCGGCCAGCAGGGCCGCCTGCAGCTCGGCCTGCGGCGCACCGCGGCACTGATCCTCCGGCGTGAAGAACAGGTGCGCCGGCTGCCCGATCATCTCCGCCTCGGTCCAGCCGAGCAGCCGTCGCGCGCCCTCGCTCCAGACCGTCACCAGCCCGGCCAAGTCGATGGCGATGATCGCGTAGTCGATCGCGCTGCGCAGCAGGGCCTCGAGGAAGCGCTCCCGCGCCGAGGGCTCCTGTTCCGGTGCCGGGTGATCCATCGGCGGCGGCACGGTCACTCCTGGTTCAGGCGCGCCCGCAGGCGCTGCGACAACGTCCCCTGTCGCCGTCGCGAGAGCGGCGCGCCCGAGCGGTCGGAGAGCTGCTCGATCAGGCGGCTGGCGATCAGGCCGCGATGGCCGCCCTGCCAGTGATCGGCGGCGCCGTTGGCCGGAAACCAGCCCGGCAGCGGCAGCAGCAGCGCCGCGCCGAGGCCATCCAGCAGCGGCTCGTAGGTGGCGCGCAACGCGACCAGGACCTCCTGCACATCCGGGCCACCGCTCCAGCCCAACCCGGCGTCGGCGAACAGGGCTTCCATGCGCGCGAAGGCTTCGGGCGGCATCCGGTTGCCGCCATCGTAGCGCGACGGCCGAACGCCCAGGGAACGCGCCATCTCCACCACCACCTGCCGGGCCATGGTGAAGGTCATGCGCGCCTGCAGCGGCGGCAGCGCCTCGACGCCCACCAGGATCAGAGCGCACGTGTCCATCACCGCGGTGATCGCCGCGAGCCACGACTGGTTGTCGTGCTGCGAGCGGTAATAGACCAGCATCGGGTAGGAGAGATGGCTTTCCAGCAGCTCCGAGCCCCAGATCTCCCACTCCCGCAGCAGCTCGTCCAGCTTGGCCAGGCCGTTGCCCTCGACGTGCCGGATCAGCATGGTGCAGGCCGTGGGCGGCGAGCCGGCGCGGGCGTCGAGCTGGATCACGTGCGCCTCCCGCCTGGAGAACAGCTGGTAGAGCACCGGCAGGTAGCCGATGACGACGGCGATGAAGCCGATGCCGGTGCCGGCCTCGAACACCGAGAGCACCCGTGCGGCACCGGTCCGCGGCACCACGTCGCCGTAGCCGAGGGTGAAGAAGGTCACGCCGCTCATGTAGATCTGCGTCGTCATCGGCGAGCCGGCGCCGGGGCCCCGTCCCTGCAGCACCCAGTCCAGCAGCCCGAAGGCGACGACGAGCGTGCCGGCCCACAGTGCGAACAGGACCACCATGGACAGGGCGCCGAACACGCCGAGCACGCGCTCGCGGCCGACGCCGGCCGGGAGGCGCATGGCGACGGCGCTCCAGGCGATCCAGCTGGTCCTGAAGTAGAGCCGGGTCAGGCGGAAGCGTCGCTGCACCCGGCGCGGCAGCAGCATGACCTCGAAGGCATCCTGCAGCACCAGGGCGAGCAGACCGGCCGCCAGGACCAGGGTCAGGGCCGAGAGCATGGCGTTCCCATCGGGCGGCCGAAGATGTCGCTCCAGGTGGCGTGAGCCGGCGACAGGGAGCGGGGCGGCCGAGAGAGAACGGAGCGATATCGGGAGGCCACACGAGATCCTAGCTGAGCCGGCCGCGGAACGGCCACGCCTTTGTGCACGCGCTGCCGCGCCAGGCAAATCATCGGTCGGGCCGAACTCGACGCAGCCCCGACCGTTGCGCCCGGCAGTCGGGACTCGCCGCGGCGCCGCCGCCGGCCCAGAACGAGCCCGGATCGTCGCCGTCGGGTTCGGCCGCCGGCGGCACATCGTAGCCGAACCTATCTAACATAATGCAAGCAAAGGACATCATCATGGGTATTCTCGATTCGGTGATCGGCGGCCTGATGGGCGGCGCCGGAGGCGGCGCTGGATCGCCGATGGGCGGCGTGCTGATGAACATGCTCGGCGGCGGCCGGGGCATGGGCGGCAGCATGGCGGGCCAAGGCATGGGCGGCGGCATGGCGGGTCAGGGCATGGGCGGCATGGGCGGCGGCCTCGGCGGCCTGCTGCAGAACTTCGAGCAGGCCGGCCTGGGTCACGTCGCGCAGTCCTGGGTCGGCAACGGACCGAACCAGCCGGTCTCGCCGCAGCAGCTGCAGGGCGTGTTCGGTCAGGATCAGGTGCAGAGCATGGCGAGCCAGGCCGGCATGGAGCCGAACGATTTCCTGTCCCAGCTCAGCCAGCACCTGCCGAATGCGGTGCACGGCCTCACACCGAATGGACAGCTGCCGGACGAGGGCACGCTCTCGGTCTGATCGAGGCCGCCCGCACCGGTCGCGGCATGCCGCCGCGCCGTTCCCGCAGGCGGGGCGGCCGTATGCCGGCCGACCCGCCGGTGATTTCACCTCTCAGGCTGATCCAGCCCGAGACGATCGGGCGCTAGAAGATCGCCTTGCCGGCCATGACGCCGAGCACCAGGAACAGCAGAAACACCACGATGCAGATGAAGAACAGGATCTTGGCGATGCCTGCCGAGGCGGCGGAGACGCCGCCGAAGCCGAAGATGCCGGCGATGATGGAGATCACGAGGAACAGCAGGGCGAGCTTGAGCATGGGGTGAACTCCGGCTGGGTCGGGTGAAGCCGCGACGGCGACGCGTCGCGGGCGGGCTGCCGCAGGATCAGCGGCGGGCGAAGATGCCGCCGACGATGAAGCCGAGCAGGCTCGCGACCAGGATCGCGATCAGCGGCTGATCGGCGGTGAAATCGCGCGCGGTGTCCAGCGCCTCGCCGTAGAAGCCCTGCGCCTGTCCCGCCACCTGCTTGGCCTTGCCGCGCGCCTGCGCGGCGCCGTCGCCGAGCAGGCCGCCCATGCCGTCCTGCACCTTGCCGATCGCGTCCTCGGCAGCGCCCTCGATGCGGTTCGTGTCGACCATGCCTGATCCTCCTCCGGTGTCGCGCCGCCGGTGCGGGGCGCGTCTCGCGCACAGCACAACGCGCCACCGATCGGCTGGATGCGCCGGATGTCCGCAACCGGATCGGCCAGCCGGCCGATGACCGGGCCGCTCGCGCTCACTCCCAAGCGGTCAGATGCTCGACCAGGGTTCGGTGCAGGGTCTCGTCGGGCAGCGGCCGCGGGCTGAACACCGCCATCCGCCCGGCGATCCCGACGAGATCGGCGTGACGCTCGATGATCGCGTACGCCGGACGCGCGGTGTAGTCGTCGACCAGGATCCGCGCGTCTCGGTTGTCGTGCAGCCGCTGGCAGCACAGCAGCGCTGAGGCGACGCGGAACCGCCCGTCGACGAGAACCAGGTCGGGTGCGTCATCGGGTGCGATGATCTTCCACGGCGTCGCGGCGTAGGCCCGCCACTTCTGCAGCCGGTTGCGCGACCGCACCGTGCTGCGCAGCGGCTTGCCCCAGGGCCCGGTCGGGCCGATATGGGCGTGGACCAGGCGCTGGTCGGACGACAGGGTGCCGATCGCCCGTCCGACCGCGCGCAGGAACCACCGGTCGGTATTGACCGAGATGAAGCGCTTGCCGGCGCGTGCGGCGAGCAGGGTGCTGCCGGCGCTGCCATACTCGAGGTAGAAGCGCGATCGCTGCAGCAGGTCGGTGAAAGCCGGGGTCGAGGCCGCATCGAACTCCGGCTCCGACGGGACGGCAAAACCGGAGACGCGCTGGCGAAAGAAGAACCTCCCAAGATCCCAGCCCTGACGAAGCTTTCCCCTGACACCACCGACCATGCACCGATCCTGCGTGGCCGTCTGCCGATGTCGCCGCCGCGGCTGCCTGGTCACGAGGCCGATCCTGGGACCTGAGCTGAAGCGGGCTCGAACCTCCTGTGGAGACGCCTGCGCGCGTGTTGTGGCGGATTGCCGAGACGCAGAGCGTCTCCACGCGTCACCGGCCCATGGCATGGGATCAGAGTTCAGATCGAGACGCCGCACAAGCCGCCATCGATGCGCGCCGCAGGTCGAGCGTGCGCGGCAGCTCCGGTCCGGCCTCGAGACGAGGCTCCGGCATGGCTCCCGGCGCCTGGCCCGACAACTGGACGCGCGCCCGCCGACGCGCCTCGGCCTCGTTCGCATCAACCGGAGGCGTCCCAGGGGTCCAGCCGCCAGGGTGGGAGACGTGGTGGGTCAGGCCGCCGAGCGAGCGTGCGGACCAGCGGTCGAAGACGTCGAAGGTCAGCGGCACCTGCGCCCGCAGGGTCGGGTGCAGGCAGAATACCGGCTCCCACGCCTTGAAGCGCACGCCGGCGACCTGCTCGCCCGCGCGCGCGGTGGCCGAGAGCGGCACGCCGACGCCGTTGCAGGCCAGCACGTAGCGGCCCGCGTCCCAGCCGCGCACGCGCACCTGCACGCGCTCGACAGAACGATCGAGATGGCGCGGCGTGCCGTCCGGCAGATCCGGGATCCCTCCCGCCACCGGCCAGGGTTCCAGCGCCTGACGGAGCGAGAGCTCGACGCCGCGCAGCGTGACCGACCCGATCAGCGGGAAGCGGAACGCCTCGTGCGGCGCGAAGAACTCCGGGTCGAGCCGGACGCCGAAGCCCGCGAGATCCTCCAGCGCGTCGAGCAGGTCCTCGTGCACGTAGTGCGGCAGCATGAAGTCGTCGTGCAGCCGGCTGCCCCAGCGGACCAGCCGGCGCTCGTACGGGTGCCGCCAGAAGGCGGCGACGGCGGCGCGCAGCAGCAGCGCCTGCGCGGCCGCCAGACGGGGATGCGGCGGCGTC
>CAXTOC010000131.1:0-7534 GCA_964245725.1 uncultured Acetobacteraceae bacterium
CACCGTGTTGTTCGACACGTGCGCGCTGACGATCTGCGCTGCCAGTTCCAGTGGCCCGACGGCGTTGTCTGTCATCAAGATAAAACCTGCCATTCTTTGTTGTGGATATAGCTGCGCGCCGCGATCTTAACAATCGCCGGCCCGATCCAATCTTTGCCCGTCTTCCAGGCGGGTCCCTCCCATGCTTGCGTTGCCGGATGGCTGCTTGACATTGACCCCGTCCGCGACCACACGGCGGAGAAAAGGCAGGTCCGATGCCGCGTCTCGATATCGCCGTGCGTGGGTTGTTCGCGACGCCGGTCGCGGCGGTGGCGTTGCCGGACATGGCGGCGCGCAACCTCGAGCTGTCCGAGATCATCCTGCGTCGGCGGGCCGGGACGACGGGGGTGCAGGCCTCCAACGCCGGCGGCTGGCACTCCGATCGCACGATCGCCGAGTGGGGTGGGACGCCCGTCGAGGAGGTGCTGGCCCTGGCGCGGCAGGTCGCGAACCAGCTCACCGCGGATCGGCAGGGCCGCCGGATCAGCCCGAGATGGACCATGCAGGCCTGGGCCAACGTCAACGGGCCCGGCGACGGCAACATCAGCCACTACCATCCGGGAAGTTTCTGGTCCGGCACCTACTACGTCGACGATGGCGGTTGCGGCCACGATCCGGCGCTGGGCGGCGAGTTCGAGATGCTCGACCCGCGCGGCCCGGCGCCGGGGATGTACGCCCCGGCACTCCGTTTCGCCGGCGAGGACGGCGCCTCCGCCGGCGCCGGCGAGACGATACGGCCGAAGCCGGGCCTGCTGATCCTGTTCCCGTCGTGGCTGTTCCACCAGGTGCGGCCCTATCGCGGCGACCGGCTGCGCATCTCCATCGCCTTCAACCTGGGCCTGCCGTCGGCGGCCGGCGCCTAGCCGCGATGCAGATCTCGAGGGAGCCGGCCAGGGACCCCGGCCCGGTATCGCGTCGCCAGCGCGAGATCGCCTCGCTGATCCGCCAGAGCGGCCGGGTGGCGGTGGACGAGCTCGCCGCCCGCTTCGGCGTCACCGCCCAGACCATACGCCGCGACCTGACCGAGCTGTCCGAGGCCCGCATCATCACCCGCACCCACGGTGGGGCGGTCATCGCCTCCGGTGTGGAGAACCTGGCCTACGACGCGCGCAAGCTGGTGGCGCACGCCGCCAAGGCCCGGATCGGCGAGGCCGCGGCCCGGCTGATCCCCGACCACTCGTCGCTGTTCATCAACCTCGGTACCACCACCGAGGAGGTCGCGCAGTCGATCGCCGGCCATGACGGGCTGCTGGTGGTGACCAACAACATCAACGTCGCGAACGCGCTGTACCGCAACGGCTCGATCAACGTGATCATCGCCGGCGGCACCATACGCGCCAGCGACGGCGGCATCGTCGGCCAGATGGCGGCCGACGTCATCCGCCAGTTCAAGGTCGATCTCGCCGTCATCGGCACCTCGGCGATCGACGAGGACGGCACCCTGCTGGATTACGACATACGCGAAGTGCAGGTGTCGCGGGCGATCATCGAGAACGCGCACCGGGTGGTGCTGGTCACCGACAGCAGCAAGTTCAGCCGCACCGCGCCGGTGCGCATCGGCCGCCTCGACGAGATCGACGTGCTGGTCACCGACCGCCTTCCCTCGCCGGAGATCGCGGCCATCTGCCACCGCCTGAAGATCGAGGTGATCGAGACCGGAGACCCCGATGACGGGCTCAACGAGACCGGGGAGTTCCCGACTGACTGATCGTTCGAACGCTCGATTTTTGCGCTTGCAGGTTCGTTTCCCTTCTGCCCATGATGCCGTGCGGACAGATGCGCCCCAGGGCGCAAATCGGCGCGCAGGTCCGCGCGGGAGCTGGATGTCTTTGGACTCGGGTACGGCAGCGACCTACGACATCGCCATCATCGGTGGCGGCATCAACGGCTGCGGCATCGCCCGCGACGCCGCCGGACGCGGCTGGCGGGTGTTCCTGTGCGAGCAGAACGATCTCGGCTCCGGCACCTCGAGCGCGTCCACCAAGCTGGTGCACGGCGGCTTGCGCTATCTCGAGCAGTACGAGTTCCGCCTGGTGCGCGAGGCGCTGCTGGAACGCGAGACGCTGTGGGGCATCGCGCCGCACATCATCTGGCCGCTCCGCTTCGTGCTGCCCTACCACCGCAAGCTGCGCCCGCGCTGGCTGCTTCGGCTGGGGCTGTTCCTGTACGACCATATCGGCGGACGCAGGAAGCTGCCGCCGACCCGCAGCGTGCGTCTCGATCGCGATCCAGCCGGGGAGCCGCTGCGGCCGCAGTTCCGGCGCGGCTTCGAGTATTCCGACTGCTGGGTGGAGGACTCCCGGCTGGTCGTGCTCAACGCGCGCGCGGCGGCCGAGCTCGGCGCCACCATCGCACCGCGCACCCGCTGCGTGTCGGCGGCGCGCCGCGAGGGGCTGTGGCACGCGGTGCTGCGCGACGAGGCGAGCGGGCTCGAGTACGAGATCACCGCGCGCACCCTGGTCAACGCCGCCGGGCCCTGGATCGGCGAGGTGTCGCAGAGCGTGATGCGCGACAACAAGCGCGCACCGGTGCGGCTCGTGCAGGGCAGCCACATCGTGGTGCCGCAGCTGTACGACCATCGGGGCTGCTACATCTTCCAGAACGCCGACAAGCGCATCTTCTTCGTGATCCCCTACGAGCAGCATTTCACCCTGATCGGCACCACCGACCGCGACTACGACGGCGACATCGGCGCGGTGCACGCGAGTGCCGAGGAGATCGGCTACCTCTGCGCCTCGGCCTCGGAATATCTGCGTCGCCCGGTGACGCCGGAGATGGTGGTCTGGACCTATTCCGGGGTGCGCCCGCTGTTCGACGAGTCCGGCGACGGCGCCGCCCAGGCGACCACGCGCGACTACGTCCTGAAGCTCGACGCCGATGCCGGCCCGGTGCTGCTGTCGGTGTTCGGCGGCAAGATCACCACCTATCGCCGCCTCGCGGAGGCCGCACTCGCCAAGCTCGCGCCCCATCTCGGCGCACCGCACGGCGAGGCCGCGGGCTGGACCGGCCGAGTCAGCCTGCCCGGCGGCAACTTCCCCACCGACGGCTTCGAGGCGCTGCTGCTCTCCACCCGACGCCGCTACCCGTTCCTGGCCGAGGCGCACGCGCGCCGGCTGCTCCGGGCGTATGGCACCTGCGTGCCGGACATCCTGCAGGACGCCGTCGGCATGGCCGATCTCGGCCGGCTGTACGGCGCCGACCTGACCGAGGCGGAGCTGCGCTACCTGGTGCGCAAGGAGTGGGTGCGCACCGCCGCCGACGCGGTCTGGCGTCGCAGCAAGCTCGGGCTGCGGCTGAGCACGGCCGAGATTGCCGCCATCGACGAGGCCCTGCTGCCGATGGCGCCGGCCGAGCCGCCCGCGACGCTGCAGGAGCAGCTCTCGTGAGCCTGGTGCTCGACCGGGTGGGGCTGACGATCGGCCGCGACGTGATCATCGACGACGTCTCGCTCGACTTCGAGCCCGGCACCATGAACGTGCTGCTCGGGCCGACGCTGGCCGGCAAGACCACGCTGATGCGGCTGATGGCCGGGCTGGACAAGCCGAGCCACGGGCGCATCCACGTCAACGGCCGCGACGTCGCCCACGTGGCGGTGCGCCGTCGTTCGGTGGCGATGGTCTACCAGCAGTTCGTCAACTATCCCTCGCTCTCGGTGCGCGAGAACATCGCCTCGCCGCTGCGCGTCGCCGGCCTGCCCAAGGCCGAGATCGAGGCGCGCATCGCCGAGGCCTCGCGCGTGCTGCGGCTGGAGAGCTACCTCGACCGCCTGCCCGCACAGCTCTCCGGCGGCCAGCAGCAGCGGGTCGCGATCGCGCGCGCCCTGGTCAAGCGGGCCGACCTCGTGCTGCTGGACGAGCCGCTCGCCAACCTCGACTACAAGCTGCGCGAGGAGCTGCGCGAGGAGCTGCCGCGCCTGTTCGCCGCGAGCGGCGCGATCCTGGTCTACGCCACGACCGAGCCCACCGAGGCGCTGCTGCTGGGCGGCACCACGGCCACGCTGTGGCAGGGCCGCGTCACCCAGATCGGGCCGACACCGCTGGTCTATCGACGGCCCGCCAACATCGACGCCGCCCGGGTGTTCTCCGACCCGCCGCTGAACGAGCTCGCGCTGACACGTCACGGTCGCGAGGCGGTGCTCGACGACGGCCGGCGCGTCGCCAGTGCCAGCCTGCTGCCCGACCTGCCGGACGGCGCCTACCGCCTCGGCTTTCGCGTCGAGGACGCGCACATCGACCTTCCCTCGGGCGACCCGCGCGCCTTTCCCGGCACCGTCTCGGTCACCGAGATCAGCGGCTCGGAAAGCTTCGTGCACATCGACCTCGGCTTCGCCGCCTGGGTCGGGCTGGTGCGCGGCGTGCACGGCTGGGAACCCGGCGCGCCGGCCGAGATCCGGGTGGATCCGGCACGCATGTTCGTGTTCGCTGCCGACGGCAGCCTGGTGGCAGCCCCCGAGGCACCAGCCGAGGTCGCAATCCCGCAAGCGGCCTACGCGGGCTGACCGACGACATGGCCAGCATCACCCTCGACCACGTCGCCCACGCCTACGACGCCGCCGAAGCGGGCGCGCGCCGTTACGCGCTCAAGCCGATCGACCATGTCTGGCAGAATGGCCGCGCCTACGCCCTGCTCGGTCCGTCGGGCTGCGGCAAAACCACGCTGCTGAACATCATCTCCGGGCTGGTGGTGCCCTCCGACGGCCGCATCCTGTTCGACGGCATCGACGTGACCCGCACCGCGACCGAGAAGCGCAACATCGCCCAGGTGTTCCAGTTTCCGGTCATCTACGACACCATGAGCGTCGCCGAGAACCTCGCCTTCCCGCTGAAGAACCGCGGCATGGCCCGCGCGGCGATCAACCGTCGCGTGGGCGAGATCGCCGACCTGCTGGAGCTTCGCCCGGTGCTCGGCAGGCGGGCACGCGGGCTGACCGCGGACGCCAAGCAGAAGATCTCGCTCGGACGCGGCCTGGTGCGCTCCGACGTCTCTGCGGTGCTGTTCGACGAGCCGCTCACCGTGATCGACCCGGCGCTGAAGTGGGAGCTGCGCTCGAAGCTGAAGGCGGTGCACCGCGCGCTCGACCTGCTGATGATCTACGTCACCCACGACCAGGTGGAGGCGCTGACCTTCGCCGACGAGGTGGTGGTGATGAACGACGGAGAGGTGCTGCAGATCGGCACGCCGTCCGAGCTGTTCGACCGCCCCGCGCACCGTTTCGTCGGCTACTTCATCGGCTCGCCGGGCATGAACTTCCTCCCCGCCGAGATCGACGGCACACGCGCCCACGCCGGGGGCGCCAGCTTCGACCTGGGCGAGCCCTACGCGGTGCCGCACGGTCACGCGGTGGAGCTCGGCTTCAGACCGGACTACGCCATGCTCAGCGAGAGCGGCGGCGTGCCCGTGCGGGTGCTGCGCATCGAGGATCTCGGCCGCAGGCGCCTCGCCCGCATCGGCATCGGGCCGCACCAGGCGATCGCCACCCTGCCGCCGGGGGTGACGCTGTCCGGCGAGATGGCCGGCCTCGTGATCGAGCCGCAGCACCTGCACGTCTACATGGACGAGCACCGCGTCGCAGCACTCGGGGAGAGGGCCTATGCTTGACAAGCCGCTGAACAACCGCGCCTGGCTGTTCGTGATCCCGGTGCTGGCGTTCGTGCTGTTCTCCTCGATCGTGCCGATGATGACGGTGGTGAACTATTCCGTCCAGGACACGATGGGTCAGAACCAGTTCTTCTGGAACGGCCTCGCCTGGTTCCAGAACCTGCTCGACCCCAGCACCGACATCGGCGGCCGCTTCGCCGGGGCCCTGTTGCGCAACCTGGTGTACTCGGTGGTGGTGCTGCTGATCGAGCTGCCGCTCGGCATCGGCTGCGCGATCTGCATCCCGCGCCAAGGCTGGAAGGTGGGTGCGACGCTGGTGCTGATCGCGCTGCCGCTGCTGATCCCCTACAACGTGGTCGGCACCATCTGGCAGATCTTCGCCCGCCAGGATATCGGCCTGCTCGGTGCGGCGCTGAACCGCATCGGCATCGCCTACAACGACACCCAGGATCCGACCTCGGCCTGGGCCACCATCGTGATCATGGATGTGTGGCACTGGACCGGCATGGTGGCGCTGCTCTCCTATGCCGGGCTGAAATCGATTCCCGCCGCGTTCTACCAGGCCGCCCGCATCGACGGCGCCAGCCGCTGGTCGGTGTTCCGCAACATCGAGCTGCCGAAGCTGCAGAAGGTGCTGGTGATCGCCGTGCTGCTGCGCTTCATGGGCAGCTTCATGATCTACACCGAGCCCTCCGTGGTCACCGGCGGCGGTCCCGGCTCGGCGACCAGCTTCCTCTCGCTCGACCTGGTGAAGATCGCGCTCGGCCAGGTCGATCTCGGCAACGCCGCGGCGATGTCGCTGGTCTACAACCTGATCACGCTGTCGATCTGCTGGGTGTTCTTCACCGTCATGACGCAGATCGAGCGGCGGGGGAGTGCCTGATGCGCATGCAGGGCCGCAACGTCGGCATCGCCCTCTACCTGCTGGTCCTGTTGCTGCCGATCTACTGGCTGCTGAACATGAGCTTCAAGACCAACGGCGAGATCATGTCAGGGCTGAGCTTCTGGCCGCACGACCTCACCGTGGCGAACTACCGGCACATCTTCACCGATCCGGCCTGGTACAACGGCTTCCTGCACTCGCTGACCTACGTCGCGATCAACACCGTCATCTCGGTGACGATCGCGCTGCCCGCCGCCTACGCCTTCAGCCGCTACCGCTTCATCGGCGACAAGCACCTGTTCTTCTGGCTGCTGTCGAACCTGATGGCGCCGCCCGCGGTCTACGCGATGCCGTTCTTCAACCTGTACTACTCCATCGGCCTGTTCGACACCGTTTGGGCGGTCGCACTCGCGCACTGCCTGTTCAACGTGCCGCTCGCGGTCTGGATCCTGGAGGGCTTCATCTCCGGCGTGCCGCGCGAGATCGACGAGACCGCCGCGTTGGACGGCTACTCCTTCCCGCGCTTCTTCATCCGCATCTTCCTGCCGCTGATCGCCAACGGCATCGGCGTCACCGCCTTCTTCTGCTTCATGTTCTCCTGGGTCGAGCAGCTGCTGGCGACCACGCTGACCACGGTGGACGCGAAGCCGATCGTGGCGGTGATGACGCGCGTCTACTCGGCGGCCGGGATGGACTGGGGCCTGCTCGCGGCGGCCGGGGTGCTGACCATGATCCCGGGCGGGATCGTGATCTGGTTCGTGCGCAACCACATCGCCAAGGGCTTCGCCCTCGGGCGGGTCTAGCAGCGGAGAGTCGCCTTGGGATGGATGGCCTGGACCTGGCAGACGGCGGCGTTCTTCGCCACCATCCTGCTGCTGCTGGTGATCATGACGCTGCTCGCGATCTTCCGCCCGGAGACGCCGCGTCGTGGCATCCTGCGTTTCCCGACCACGCGCGGCGACAGGCTGTTCGTCTAGATGGTCGGCAGCGCATTCATCTTCATCGTGTGGATCC
>CAXTOC010000132.1:0-4786 GCA_964245725.1 uncultured Acetobacteraceae bacterium
ACCGAGACCACGCGGCCGGCGCTGTTCACCGCACTGCGCACCGGCTTCGCCACCGAGATGCTGCGCCAGGCGTTCCGCGCCGCCCGCTCGCTGCGCGCGCGGCGCCGGCAGCTCCGCGAGTTGGCCGCCGACGCGCCGGCGCGTGGCCTGGGCAAGCTGCTGGTGGTGGCGCCCGATCAGGGTGTCGCACGCCGCTACGTGGAGCAGCTGCAGGCCTGGATGCCGCCCGCGCAGGCGGACACGGTACGGCTGGCAACGTCGAGCGAGGCGGACGCGCACGAGAGCCTGGCCAGCTTCCGGCGGCAGGCCGAGCCGAGCGTGCTGGTGACGGTGGCGATGGCCTACGAGGGGCTGGACGCGCCGGAAGTCGCCGTGGTTGCGGCACTCACACACATACGCAGCCGGCCCTGGCTGGAGCAGATGGTCGCCCGCGCGACGCGGGTGGATCCGAATGCCGGCGATTACGCGGCCCAGCGCGCGCTGGTGTTCCATCCCGACGACCCGCTGTTCGCCCGCTTCCGCCTGCGCATGGAGACCGAGCAGGGCACCCTGGCGCGCCAGCCCAAGCCGGCCAAGCGGCAGGGAACGCTGCCGATCTGGCTGCGCGAGCAGCTGGACGAGCAGGAGGGACGCGACGGGCTGGTGCCGCTGCAGAGCAACGCCCTGGCGTTGCGCTACGCGATCCTCAAGCCGGGTCCGCACCTGGCGATGCAACGCCCCGAGCACGAGACGGCGCAGACCGAGCTGCTGGAGCCGCCCTCGCTGGTCGAGCGTCGCCGTCGCGCCCGGGTCGGCGAGCTGATCGCGATGCAGGCGGTCGAGGACGAGGGCGCGTTGCGGGCGCCGCGCGGGCAGGGGCTGTATCACCGCTACAACGCGGTGCTGAAGCGTGTGACCGGCCGCGGCCGCGGCGAGATGACGCTAGCGGAGCTGGAGGCGGCGATCGGCTGGCTGGAGCGGCATCGTCTCGCCGACCATGTCGGCCTGCTGGAGGGCGATCCCCGCTACGCCTGGACCGCGCGGCAGCGCGGCGAGTGGCGGCCGCCCATCGGGCCGGCGGACGGCCGGAAAGGCGGCCGGTCGCGCGCTCCGGCGGGATAGACCGCCGCGGAGCGATAAGCCGGTGCCTGTGGCTCAGGCGCCGCCGGCGCGGGCGTATTTCGTGTCCAGCGCGTCGATCGCATCCACGTTGGGTGCGGAGTGGCTGCGCGGGTCGAAGTGCTGTGCGAGCCAGGCGTTGACGATCGACTTGGCGAGCTCCGGGCCGATCACCCGCGCCCCCATGGTGATGATCTGGGCGTTGTTGCTCAGCGCCGCGCGCTCCGCCGAGTAGGTGTCGTGCGTGAGTGCCGCGCGTATGCCCGGGATCTTGTTGGCCGAGATCGAGACCCCGATGCCGGTGCCGCAGCACAGGATGGCGCGGTCGTAGGTGCCGGCCAGGATCCGGCTGGCGACGCGATCGGTCATCTGGGCGTAGTACTCGCCATCCTCGGTCTCCGGCTGCGACAGGTCGGTGACCTCGTGCTCGCCGCGACCCTTGAGATGCTCGCCGATCGCGCGGATCAGGGGTTCCCCGGCGCTGTCTCCGCCCAATGCGATACGCATGTCGATCCTCCTGAGGCGGGATCGATCGATCCCGGCTCCTCGGTTGAACAGGTGAGGTCCCAGCACTCCCGCCGTTAGTCTCCCCGCAGCCCGTGCGCGACGGCGACGCCGGTCTCGTCGTCGAAGATATGGATCGCGTCGCGCGGGATTTTAAGCACCGCCCGGCTGCCGACCGAGGCCGCGACGTGCCGATCCGCGACTGCGATCAGGAAGCAGCCTTCCACGGCGATGCCGGCGTGGCTGTGGTCGCCCAGCCAGTGGTTCGACAGCACCTCGCCGCGTATTGCCGCGACACCCGGGGTGGTCGCGGTATCGCCTTCACCCGCGAGCTGCACCCGGTGCGGCCGGATGCCCACGCGCAGCCGCGCGCGTTCGGCGAACTCGTCGGCCTGACAGGGAATGCGGAAGGCTGCGGCGCCGCCGTCGTCGAGCACGACGAGCTCGTCGCCCGCATCGCTGCGGTTCACCTCCGCCCGGTAGAGGTTCATCGGCGGCTCGCCGATGAAGGAGGCGACGAACAGGTTGGCGGGACGCTCGCGCAGCTCCTCGGGAGTGGCGAACTGCTGCAGCACGCCCTTGTCCATCACCGCGACCCGGTCCGACAGCGCCATCGCCTCGGTCTGGTCATGGGTGACGATGACCGTGGTCATCTTCTGCAGCGTCATGTGGTCCTTGATCCGCGCGCGCAGCAGCGCACGCAGCTGCGGTTCGAGTTGCGACATCGGCTCGTCCAGCAGGTACGCCGAGGCGTCGCGCACCAGCGCGCGCGCGAGGCTGACGCGCTGCTGCTGGCCGCCGGAGATCGAGGGCGGGTATTTCTCCAGCAGCGGCCCGATCTCGAGCATGTCGGAGACCGCGTTGACGCGCCTGTCGATCTCGGCGCGCGGCGTGCGGCCGCGCAGCAGCGAGAAGGCGATGTTGTCGCGCACCTTCAGCGGCGGGTACAGCGCGTAGCCCTCGAATGCCATCGCGACGTTGCGCTCCGAGGGCTTCAGCCGGTTGATCACGGTCGAGCCGATCCGGATGCTGCCGCTGGTGACGCTCTCGAAACCCGCGACCATGCGCAGCGTCGAGGTCTTGCCGCAGCCGGACGAGCCGAGCAGGGCGATGATCTCGCCGTCGCGGATCGCCATCGAGACCGCGTCGACCGAACGCTCCTTCGAACCGGGATAGACCTTGGAGACGTCGTCGAGGGTGAGGGTGCTCATCGGACCGCCTCCATCTCCGGCAGACGCTCGCCGGAGCCGCTCTCGAAGAAATGGGCGCGGCCGATATCGAGGCTGGCCCAGGCGCGCTGGCGGCCGCGCGCCTCGCCGAACGCGCCCTGGGAGTTCGACAGCGTGCTCGATTGCGGCTGGCTGGCGAAGATCTCGGTGCCGTCCTCGGTGCGCAGCAGCATCACCTGTCGGTCGTTCAGCGGCGTGACCGCGTCGATCTCGACCGGCATCGCGCCGGGCTGCTGGTCGAGGCTGACCGCGACGTCCTCCGGTCGCACGCCGAGCATGCAGCCCGCACCCGGCAGCGTGCCCGGCGGGAGTGCGATGCGGTTGGCGGCGACGCGGAGGCCGTCATCGCCGTCGCGCGACGCCGCCAGCAGGTTGATCGGCGGATCGCCGAACAGCCGCGCGATCCGGCTGCTGGCCGGACGGTTATAGATCACCTCCGGCGTGCCGATCTGGGTGAAGCCGCCATCGGCCAGCACCGCGATGCGGTCGCCCAGCGCCATCGCCTCCTTGTAGTCCTGGGTGACGTAGATCACCGTGGTATCGCGCTCGCGCAGCAGCCGCGGCAGCTCGAGGCGCATCTCGTAGCGCACCTTGGCGTCGACGTTGCGCAGCGGATCGTCGAGCAGCAGCACCGACGGCTTGGCCGCCAGCGCGCGTGCCAGCGCGGTGCGCTGCTTCTGGCCGTTGGACAGCGCCTTGGGCAGGTGCGTCAGCACGTGGTCGATGCGCAGCATGCGCGCCGCATCGTGCACCTGCGACTTCACCGCCCCCTCGCCCAGGCTGCGGCTGCGCAGCGGGCTCGCGATGTTCTCGAACGCGGTCATGTGCGGATAGAGCGCGAAGTTCTGGAACGCCATGCCGATGTCGCGCCGGTCCGGCTCGTCGTCGGTGATGTCGCGGCCCTCGATGAAGACGCGGCCCCCGTCGGGCGGCACCATGCCGGCGATCAGCCGCAGCAGCACCGTCTTACCTGAACCGGACGGGCCGAACACCACCAGGAACTCGCCGCGACGCACCGAGAACGACAGGTCGTCGATGACGCTGACGCGCCGGTAGGATTTGCGCAGATGCTCGATGGCCAGGAATGACATGGCGGCTCCTCAGCCCTTGATCGCGCCGAGCGACAGGCCCTCGACCAGGTAGCGCTGGGTGAAGATGGCGAGCACCAGGGTCGGGATCACCGACAGCACCAGGGCCGCCGCGATCTGTCCGTACTCGATGCCCGAGGCGGTGATGAAGGCGAGCGCGCCGACGGTGACCGGCTGCACCGCCGACGAGCCCAGGATCAGCGCGAAGATGAAGTTGTTCCACGCGAAGATGAACGACAGCAGCCCGGCGGCGGCGATGCCGGGGCGTGCCAGCGGGATCGAGATCTTGAAGAAGGTGGCGAGCCAGCTGTGCCCGTCGAGGCGGTAGGCGAGCTCGATGTCCTCCGAGACGTCCTCGAAATAGCCGCGCACGATCCACAGCACCAGCGGCAGCGTGATCAGCTGGTACACCCAGACCAGACCGAAATAGGTGTCGTACAGCCCGAGCGTCTGGAAGTAGCCGAGTAGCGGCAGCAGCACCAGCAGGGGTGGGGCGAAGCGGAACGAGAGCAGCGTGAACGCCATGTCCTCGCCGCCGCGGAACTTGTAGCGGGCGAAGGCATACGCCGCCGGCACGCCCAGGATCAGCGAGACGATCACCGAGCACACCGACAGGATCACGCTGTTCAGCAGGTTGTGCATGTAGTCGATCTGCACCTCGCCCGAGCTGGTCGAGAGGTGTCCGGAGATCAGGGCGATGTAGTTGCGCAGCGTCGGCGTGAAGAACGGCGAGGGTGGCGAACGCAGGATGTCGGTGTTGTGCATGAACGACATCAGGAACACCCAGAGCAGCGGGAACAGGAAGAACAGTCCCACCAGCACCATCAGCACGACGCGCAGGCTCGCGAACAGCTGGCTCTTCATCTG
>CAXTOC010000132.1:4886-7474 GCA_964245725.1 uncultured Acetobacteraceae bacterium
GCGCGTTCGCGCAGGCGGGTCCAGTTCTTCATGAACACCGTGGTCAGCGCGTAGGTGATCGCCCACAGCACCATCAGGATCGCCGAGGAGCGGCCGATGTCGGTGAAGGTGAAGGCCTGCAGGTACGCCTGCACCTGGAACACCAGCAGCGTGTCGCCGGGACCGCCCTGGGTCATCGCGTAGATGATGTCGAACTGCTGGATGCTGTCGAGCATGCGGAACAGGCTTGCGGTGAGCAGGTAGGGCAGCAGCATCGGCAGCAGGATGCGGAAGAACACGAAGCTGCCCGGCACGCCGTCGAGTTCGGCGGCCTCGAACGGCTGGCGCGGCAGGCCGCGCAGCCCTGCCAGCAGCAGGATGGCGATGAACGGCGTGTAGACCCACACATCCACCAGCACGACGGTGAACAGCGCGGTGTTGGGCGAGGCCCCCCAGCGGAAGTCGTGGAAGCCGATCAGCGAGATCAGGTACGACAGCACGCCGAAGTTGGAGTTGGTCATCAGCTTCCACATCAAGGCGGCGATGGCGGGTGCCACCATCAGCGGCAGGATGAGGAGGATGGAGAGCAGGTTGGTGATCGCCGAGCGACGCCACAGCAGCAGTGCGATGCCGAGGCCGAGCAGCAGCTCGATGCCCACGGTGAGCACGGTGTAGGCCAGCGACACGTAGACCGTGTGCCAGAAGCTGGCGTTGCTGAACAGGTTGATGAAGTTGCCGAACCAGATGAAGCGGCGTCCGGCCGGGAAGGCAAGGTTGTAGCGCTCCAGCGAGTAGATCACCGCGGTGACGAACGGGATCAGGATGCCGATGCAGACCAGCAGTGCGGGCAGGCTGAGCAGGTAGGGCAGCACCCGCACCGACACCGTGAAGCGGCGGCGGTCCTGTGCTGCGGGATGGGTGGTGGCGTCCATCGTGGCGCGTGTTCCTTAGAGGGCGGAGGCGTCGCCTCAACCCGAATCCCGGTGGAGGCTGGCGCAGGCACGGCCACGGCCCGGCGTTGGGCGTCGCGCGACGCCCAGCGCCTAGTCCTAGTCCGTGATGCCGGCGTTGGAGAGCTGCGACTTGATGTCGCTGGCGAGCTGGTCGAGCCCGTCCTCGACCGAGACCTGGTTGGAGTACATCTTCTGCAGCGCCGCCGCCCAGTTGGTGGTGACGTTGAAGAACAGCGGCTGCGGCGTGAAGTAGATCTTCGCACCCGGCGACGAGGCCGCGAACTGGTCCAGGAACCCGGGATAGTCGTTCATGCGGGTTTTGAAGTCCTGGTTGTCCCACACCACCTGTCGCGTCGGGTCGATCAGGTTGGCCTTGGTGGCGCCGAGCGTCAGCTGCTGGGTGCTGGTGGCCCACTGCAGCAGCTTCCAGGCGGCCTGCTGCTTCTTCGAGTAGCTGCTCATCGCCAGCGACCAGATCCACACGTTCGGCGTCGGGCGGCTCGCCTCGGGGTTGGGCGTGAAGGCGTGGTAGACGATGTTGCCGGCTTCCTTGGTGCCCTTCTCCTGGAAATATGCCGCGCTGTCGGCGTCGTAGACCATCGCCGCGGTGCCGCCGCCGAGGTCGTTGGCGACCTCGTACCAGGTGTAGGTGGTCCAGTTCTTCGGGCCGCCCTTCTGCAGCATCTCGACCCAGAGCTTGGTGAACTTCTTCGCCTGCGGGCTGTTCATCGCCGGCACCAGCTTGCCGCCGCTGGTATCGAAATCCTTCGCACCGTAGTTGGTGTAGGCGGACAGGAACCCGGCGTGGATGGTCGCCCAGGATCGGCTGCCGCGCGCGCTGATGCCGTAGGTGCCGGGCACGTCCTTGGAGATCTTGGCCGCCTTCTCGATCAGGTCGGGCAGGTTCTTCGGCGGCTCCACGTGCGCCGCATCGAGGATGCGCTTGTTGTAGGCGACCGAGTTCAGCTCCCACGCCCAGGGCAGCGCCCACTGCTTGGCGTTGGCGCTGCCGAGCGCCTGGCCCGGCACGCCGCTCCAGGAGGTGGCGGCGCGCAGGTTGGGCAGGATGCCGTCCCAGTCGTAGTCCGCCGAGGTCTCCGACGGATCGTGGATGAACTTGTTCAGGTCCACCAGCCAGCCGGCCGGGCCATACTGCCAGGTCTGGTAGGCGCCGGTCATGAACAGGTCGTAGGCGGTGGAGTGGCTGGACAGCGCCGCGGTGACCTTGTCGAAATAGACGTCCTCAGGGAACACGTCGTAGGTGACGTCGATCCCGGTGAGCGTCTTGAAGCTGTCGATGTTGTGCAGCATCGCGTCGGTGTAGGGATGCTTGTTGAGCAGCAGCTTGATCGACTGGCCCTTCTGCGCCTGCCAGTCGTAGGAGCTGGCGGCGAGTGCCGAGGACTGCATGCGGTTGAGCAGCGCCGTCGCCGCCGCGGCGCCGAGCCCGTACTGGCCGGCACGCGTGATCAGCTCGCGCCGGCTCATGCCGCCGTCCCTGAACACGCTCAGTGTATCCTTGATCTTGTCGGCCATGTCTCGTTCCCTGAGGTTTCGTTGCGTCGGCGCTAATTCGATACGGAGCCGATCAGGACGGAATTAGCACGATCTTGATGGATCCGTCGCCTTTCTTCATCAGCTCGAAGCCGTGCTGGA
>CAXTOC010000133.1:0-7474 GCA_964245725.1 uncultured Acetobacteraceae bacterium
GCGATGGCGGCGATCACCGCGTCCTCGTCCGGCGCGCTCAGCACCTCGCCGGTGGGGGTCCAGCTTCCCGAGGCCGGCGCGGATCCCTCCCCGTCGAGCGAGAAGCCGCCGGCGACGTGAAGCTTCTCGGCCGGGATCGGCGCGGCGTCGTCCCGCTCCTGCTGTGCCGGTATCGCCATCATGCGGTCCCCTCGCTCTGCAGCGCGTCGAGCAGCGCCGTCCACGGCAGCGTGGCGCAACGGATCCGCGACCGGTACTCGCGGAGGTTCTCGAACGCGCCCAGCAACCCCAGCGCTTCGGCCGGAGGCTGCGCATCGCCCGCCGAGTCCGGTGATCCTGGGCGCAGCATGCCATCGAAGCGCGCGAACAGCGAGCGGATCGCGATCTCGTCCAGCCCCTCGACGCTCTCGGCCATCAGGTCGGCCGAGGCCGCACAGATGGCGCAGCCGCGCGTGCTGTGCAGCGCGCGGCGCACCTGCCCGCCGTCGGACAGGCCGAGCGTCACGTATACCCGGTCGCCGCAGAACGGGTTGTTGCCGTCGGCCGCGCGATCGGCGGGCTCGAGCACGCCGGCATGCAGCGGTCGTCGCGCGCGTTCCATGATCAGGCGCTGGTACAGCGCCTCGCGGCTGTCCGGCACCTCGGCGGGATCCCGTACGTCCTGCATGGTCAGGCGAAGAACCCCCGCACCTGCTCCAGGCCGTCGGCCAGGAGGTCGATCTCGGCGCGGGTCGTGTACAGTCCGAAGCTGGCGCGCGCGGTGCTGCCGACGCCGAGTCGTCGCATCAGCGGCTCGGCGCAGTGGTTGCCGGCGCGCACCGCGATGCCGTTTCGGTCCAGCAGGGTCGCGATGTCGTGCGCGTGCGCGTTCTCCATGGTGAACGAGAACACCCCGCCACGGTCCTGCGCGTGGCCCAGGATGCGCAAGCCCTCGATCGCGGACAGGCGCGACAGCGCGTGCTCGGTCAGCGCCGCCTCGTGCGCCTCGATGCGGTCGAAACCGATCGCGCTCACGTAGTCGATCGCCGCCCCCAGCCCGATCGCCTCGATGATCGGCGGCGTGCCGGCCTCGAAGCGATGCGGCAGCTCGGCCCAGGTCGAGTGCTCGAAGCTGACGCTGCCGATCATGTCGCCGCCGCCGAGGAACGGCTGCATCGTCTCGAGCAGCGCCCGCCTGCCCCACAGCACGCCGATCCCGGTGGGACCGTACAGCTTGTGGCCGGTGAAGACGTAGAAGTCCGCGCCGGTCGCCTGCACGTCGAGGCGGCGATGCACCACCGCCTGCGAGCCGTCGAGCAGCAGCATCGCACCCGCCTCGTGGGCGAGTGCGGCGATGCGCGCCGCCGGGGTGACGCTGCCGAGAACGTTGGACATGTGCGTCACCGCGACCAGCCCCACCCGCCCGTCGGCGAGCAGCTCGCCCAGGTGGTCGAGGTCGAGCTCGCCGCCGTCGGTGACGCGGACGACGCGGAGCTCGATGCCGCGCCGGTCGCGCAGCATCTGCCACGGCACGATGTTGGCGTGGTGCTCCATCTCCGAGATCACCACCGCCTGGTCGGGCCGCAAGGTGTCGCCGAAGGCGTGCGCCAGCAGGTTGATGGCGCCGGTGCTGCTCTGGGTGAAGATCACCTCGTCGCGCGACGGCGCGTGGATGAACGCCGCGACCTTGTCGCGCGCGCCCTCGTAGGCGTCGGTGGTGCGCTCGCTCATCCAGTGCAGCCCGCGATGCACGTTGGCGTACTGGGTGCGCATGGTGCGCACCATCGCCTCGATCACGGCTTCGGGCTTCTGCGCCGAGGCCGCGCTGTCGAGGAACACCAGCGGCTTGCCGCGCACCGTCTGCGACAGGATCGGGAAGTCGGCGCGCAGGTGCGACAGGTCGGAGGCCGCCTCGGCGTCGCGGATCGGGGCCATCTGGTTCATGCCGCATGCTCCTGCCAGGAGCGGTCGACGGCCTGCTCCAGCAGGCCGCGCACCGCCTCGTCTTCGATCAGCGCCAGCCCGTCCTCGAGGAAGGCGCGCACCAGGATGGCGTGCGCCTCCGGAGCGGAGATGCCCCGGCTGCGCAGGTAGAACAGCTGCTCCTCGTCCAGCGCACCGGCGGTGGCGCCGTGGCTGCACTTGACGTCGTCTGCGTAGATCTCGAGCTCGGGCTTGCTGTCGATCTCGGCGGCGTCGGAGAGCAGCAGCGCCTGGTTCATCTGGTAGCCGTCGGTCTTCTGCGCCGCGCGGGCGACCACGATCTTGCCCTGGAACACGGCGCGCGCCGAGCCGGACAGCACGTTCTTGACCGTCTGGCGCGAGGTGCAGGCCGGGGCGTCGTGCGCGATCGTGCTGGTCAGGTCGGCATGCTGGGTGCCCGAGAGCAGCTGCGCGCCGTTGACCTGCACCGCGCCGCCGCGTCCCTGCAGCCGCGCATGCACCTCGTGCCGGGCCAGGACGGCGCCCAGCGCCAGGCTGAAGCTGTCGTACGACGCACCCTGCCCGACCGCGGCGTAGACGGTCGAGAGACGCAGCGCCTGCCGCGCCTCGTCCTGCAGCAGCACGTGGCTCAGGCGGGCGCGCTCGCGCAGCTCCACCTCCAGCACCGGGTTGCTGACGTACAGCCCCTCGCCGTGCGCGATCTCCAGCAGGCGCAGGCTCGCCCCCTCCTCCAGAAGCACCGAGAAGCGCGGATGCGCCGTCACGGCACCCTCGGATCCGCCGCGGCCGACGCCGAGCAGGATCAGCAGCAGCCGTCCGCCATCCTTGCCGGCCCGGACATGGATGCGCGCCCCGTCCTCGCTCAGCATGGTGTTCAGCGCCACCAGCGGCTCGCGCTGCGGATGCGCCAGCGTGCCGAAGCTGACCCCGGCCTCGACGTCGAGATCCTCCGGCAGACGAGACAGGGCGGGATCGAGGCGTCCGTTGACGAACACCAGCCTGGAGGCGTCGGCGAGGCCCGCGGCAGCGAGATCGAGGCGCTCGAGCAGCATCGCGGCCGAGCCGGCGTCGCGCGCCGGCGGCTCGCCGAGCAGGGCGAGGCCGGTCAGCAGGCGCAGGTCGGTGTATTTCCAGGCCTCCAGCCTGCGCGTCGGCAGTCCGGACAGCCGCAGCAGTGCCGCCGCCTCGTCGCGGTCCTGCACCGCCCCGGGCAGCGTCTGCTTGCGGGCCTCGTAGACGTCCAGGAAGCGCTGCGCGTTGTGCGCCGGCTGTGGCGGCTGGATCGCGTTCACGCCGCCTCCGCGATCAGCTGCGCGTAGCCTTCGGCCTCGAGTTGGCGCGCCAGCTCCGGGCCGCCGCTGCGTATGATCCGGCCGCCGGCCATCACGTGCACCCGATCCGGCACGATGTACTCGAGCAGACGCTGGTGATGGGTGATCACCAGGGCGGAGAAGTCCGGCGCGCGCAGGGCGTTGACCCCGTCGGCGACGATGCGCAGCGCGTCGATGTCGAGCCCGCTGTCGGTCTCGTCGAGGATGGCGAAGCGCGGGCGCAGCAGCGCCATCTGCAGCACCTCGTTGCGCTTCTTCTCGCCGCCGGAGAAGCCGACATTGACGTTGCGCTTGAGCATGTCGTCGGGCATCGAAAGACGGCGGCACTCCGCGCGCACCAGCTTGAGGAAGGCGATCGCATCGAGCTCCGGCTCGTCGCGGCCGCGGCGCAGCGCGTTCACCGCGGTGCGCAGGAAGTTGGCGTTGTTCACCCCGGGCAGCTCGACCGGCGCCTGGAAGGCGAGGAACAGGCCGGCGCCGGCGCGCTCTTCGGGCGACATCGCCAGCAGGTCGTGCTCGCCGTAGTGCGCGCTGCCGGCGGTGACGGCGTAGTCCTGTCGTCCGGCCAGCACGTAGGACAGCGTCGACTTGCCCGACCCGTTCGGACCCATGATCGCGTGCACCTGGCCCGGCGGCACCGCCAGCTCCACGCCGTTCAGGATCGTCTTCGGGGTTCCGGCGTCGTCGATCTCGGCGCACAGGCCCGTGATCCTGAGCTCCGCACTCATCCGACGCTGCCCTCCAGGCTGACCGCGAGCAGCTTCTGCGCCTCGACGGCGAACTCCATCGGCAGCTCCTTGAGCACGTCCTTGCAGAAGCCGTTGACGATCAGGCCGACTGCATCCTCCTGCGACAGGCCGCGCGAGCGGCAATAGAACAGCTGGTCCTCGGAGATCTTCGAGGTGGTCGCCTCGTGCTCCACCTTCGCGGTGCGGTTGCGGCTCTCGATGTAGGGCACGGTATGCGCGCCGCACCGGTCGCCGATCAGCAGGCTGTCGCACTGGGTGAAGTTCCGCGCACCCGCGGCGCGCGGCATCATGCGCACCAGGCCGCGATAGGTGCTGTCGGAACGGCCGGCGCTGATCGTCTTGGCGACGATGGTCGAGCGCGTGCCGCGTCCGATATGGATCATCTTGGTGCCGGTGTCGGCCTGCTGGCGGTTGTTGGTCACCGCCACCGAGTAGAACTCGCCGACGCTGTCCTCGCCCTGGAGGATGCAGGAGGGATACTTCCAGGTGATCGCCGAGCCGGTCTCGACCTGGGTCCAGGAGATGCGCGAGCGCGCGCCGCGGCAGGCGCCGCGCTTGGTGACGAAGTTGTAGATCCCGCCGCGCCCCTCGCTGTCGCCGGGGTACCAGTTCTGCACCGTGCTGTACTTGATCGAGGCGTCGTCCATCGCCACCAGCTCGACCACGGCAGCGTGCAGCTGGTTCTCGTCGCGCATCGGCGCGGTGCAGCCCTCGAGGTAGGAGACCGACGCGCCGGCCTCGGCGATGATCAGGGTGCGCTCGAACTGGCCGGTGTTCTTGGCATTGATGCGGAAGTAGGTCGACAGCTCCATCGGGCACTTCACGCCCTTGGGGATGAACACGAACGAACCGTCGGTGAACACCGCCGAGTTCAGGGCGGCGTAGAAATTGTCCGCCGCCGGCACCACGCTGCCGAGATAGAGCTGCACCAGCTCGGGATGCTCGCGCACCGCCTCGCTGATCGGGCAGAAGATCACGCCCGCCTTCATCAGCGTGCTGCGGAAGGTGGTCGCCACCGAGACGCTGTCGAACACGGCGTCGACCGCGACCTGCGGACGGCCCTGCGCGTCGCGCTCCTCGCCCGGCTCGGCGTCGGCCCCCTCCACGCCCGCCAGCCGCGCGCGCTCGCGCAGCGGGATGCCGAGCTTCTCGTAGGTCGCCAGCAGCTGCGGGTCGACCTCGTCGAGCGACTTCGGTCCGGGCTTGCGCTTGGGGGCGGCGTAGTAGTGCGCGTCCTGGTAGTCGATCGGCGGGTAGCCGACCTTGGACCAGCGCGGCTCGGCCATCTGCTTCCAGGCCTCGAATGCCTTCAGGCGCCAGGCGAGCAGCCACGCCGGCTCCTCCTTGCGGGCCGAGATCAGCCGGATGGTGCCCTCGTCAAGCCCCTTGGGTGCGAGATCCATCTCGATGTCGGTCTCGAACCCCCACTTGTAGGTGGAGGCGCTCATGGTCTCGACGGCATTGAGGGTCTCGGCGACGGCTGACATGTAACCTCACTCGGCAGCGGCAGACGCGCGAAGCGGCGCCTGCGATGTATCGATCTGGAACGCCGGGGCACGCGGCTGCGGCGACGCATCCGGGCGCATGTCGGCGAGCGTGATGCGGGTCAACGCGGCGCGGATCGCCTCGTTGACCGGATCCCACCTGCCGCGCACCGCGCAGCAGGACTGGGCCTCGCAGCCGCCGACGGCGCCGTCGACGCAGGCGGCGAGCGTGATCGGACCGTCGATGGCGGTGATCACCCGCGTCACCGGGATCTGCTCCAGCGCCAGCGCCAGGCGGTAGCCGCCGCGCGCGCCGCGCTGCGAGGAGACAAGGCCCGACGCCGCCAGCGCCTTGAGCACCTTGGCCACCGTCGGCTCGGGGATGCCGGTCTCCTGCGCCAGACAGGGAGAGGTGGTCACGCCGGCGCTGGAGTCCAGCCGCACCAGCACGACCACGGCGTAATCGGTCAGTTTCGACAGCCTCAACATCGCTCTCGCCGCCATGCGCAAGTGGATGCGGACCACGGCGGTCCGGTATCACAGGAGATGACGTCCCGCACCCACCGCGTCAAGGTGCATGGGCCGACGCGGCGACGGGAAGAGCCGGCCTCGCTACTCGACGTCGCCGAACAGCGCGCGCAGCAGCAGGTAGAAGGCGCCCCCGACCAGCGCGCCGACCAGGGTGCCGTTGACGCGCACGTACTGCAGGTCGCGCCCCACGCGCAGCTCGACCTTCTCGACGATCATGCCGGCGTCCCAGCCGCCGACCACGCCGGCGATGAACTCGGAGATGCGGCCGCGCAGGCTTGGCAGCACGCGCAGCACCAGGCTCCGCGTCGCCGCCTCGACCCGCTGCCGCGAGGCGGCGTCTCGGGTCAGCACGCCGCCCAGCCGCGGCAGGGCGTCGCCGATCAGGGTGGCGAGCCAGCCCTGCGGACGCGCGAGGTCGGTCTCGATCATCACCCGGCTGCGCCGCCACACCTCGGCGCCCCAGGCGCGCACGCTCTCGTGGCCGACCAGGCCGCGTATCGCCTCGCCGACCTCGCGGCCGCGCTCGGGGTCGGTCTCGATGCGGTCGATCTCGCGCCGCACCCAGCTGGTGAAGGCCTCGCGCAGCTCGGAGCCGTCCGGATCGGTGCGCTCCAGCTCCTGGTGCATCGCCAGCAGCACGCGGGTCGCGATCGAGCCGCCCAGCGCCCAGCTCAGCAGCCGGCCGCCCTGCTCGCGCACACGGTCCTCGATCACCACGCGCAGGCCGGCCTCCTTGCCGCGCAGCAGCGACTTCACCTCCGCCAGCAGGAAGGTCAGCACCTCCTGATGCCGCTCGTTATCGACCAGCACGCGCAGTGCGCGCGCGATCACCGGCGCCAGCGTCTCGCCGCTGAGCAGCCGCGGCAGGGTGCGCGCCAGCAGGGCGCTGGCGCGGCCATCCTCCAGCCGGTCGAGCAGGTGCGGCATCGCCTGCGTCACCGCGCGCCCGACCAGGATCCCGGTCTGCCGGTCGCGCAGCACCGCACCCAGCAGCGCCGGCACGTCCAGCCGGCCGATGGCGCGGTCGATGTCGATCTCGGTGAAGACGTGGGTGGCGACGAAATTGCCCAGCGCGCGGCCGAGCCGCTGCTTCTGCGCCGGCAGGATCGCGGTGTGCGGGATCGGCAGGCCGAGCGGATGGCGGAACAGCGCCGTGACCGCGAACCAGTCGGCCAGTCCTCCGACCAGGCCCGCCTTGGCGGTGGCCTGCAGCAGCCCCGGCCACAGGCCGCGGCCCAGTCCGTAGCTGGCCAGCGCGAGCACGCCCATGCCGATCAGCAACCCGGTGGCGATGCGCCGGTGCCGGTCGAGCGCCTGCCTGGCGGCCCGGTCCGGATCGGAGGCTGTGCTGGTCATCGGCGGCAGCACTAGCATCACTGGGGCGCCGCGCCGAGAGCCGGGGCGGCCGGGCGGCCCCGCGCCGCATCATCGAGCGGTTGCGGCCCGATCCCAGACA
>CAXTOC010000134.1:0-7456 GCA_964245725.1 uncultured Acetobacteraceae bacterium
GATCAGGGCGCCGCCGCCAGCTCCGAGCAGGCCGCCGCCGACCGCGCGCTGCCCCGGATCGTAGGGATCGGTGCAGCCGCCGAGCGCCAAGCCTGCGGAGAGCAGACCCGCCAGGGCGAAGGGCCGCAACAGCGTGGGCGAGCACCGCCCGGTCGGAAGGGCCGCCGACGCCGCCGGTGCGCGAGTCATGATCATGTCCATCCTCTGTTTCGGAACCGTTTCATCCGACAGGCCCGAGGCGCCGCTTCGGCGAGCGCGTCCTCGAAGCACTCAAGCTCATATTATAGGCACAAACCCCGCCTCAGGTTCCCCGGCATGGTATTCCGCCGCGCGGGAAAGCGTGCCTGTCGCCGAGCAGCCACACGGTGCCTGCGAAGTGCGACGCTTGCCATCCGGTGGCGGCGTTCTATCACTCGGCGGCCCAGCCGGCACCAGGAGAGCCGACGGCCCGAGTTGGCATAATAAACCTTATACGACATGAGGATCCGCATGACGGCTGATCAGCAGACGCTTCGCCTTCTCGGCATCATGGCCGCGCTGCGTGATCCGCAGACCGGTTGCCCCTGGGACCAGGAGCAGGATTTCGACAGCATCGCCCCCTACACCATCGAGGAAGCCTACGAGGTGGCCGACGCGATCCAGCGTCGCGATTACGCGGCACTTCCCGACGAGCTCGGCGACCTGCTGCTCCAGGTGGTGTATCACGCGAGGCTCGCCGAGGAGGCCGGGCTGTTCGGCTTCGCCGACGTCGCCCGCCTGATCGGCGACAAGATGATCCGGCGGCATCCGCACGTCTTCGGCGACGCGGCGCCTGGCGAGCGCAGCTGGGAGGACGGCAAGGAGAGCGAGCGACGGCAACGTTCCGACGTCGGAGCCCTGGCTGGTGTTCCTCTCGGGCTGCCGGCGCTGAGCCGCGCCGCCAAGCTGAGCGCACGGGCGGCGCGAGTCGGCTTCGACTGGCCGGAGGTTAGCGAAGCTTTCGACAAGATCGAGGAGGAGATCGCGGAGCTGCGTCTCGAGCTGCCGCTCGCGGATCCGCAGCGGCTCGCCGATGAGCTGGGCGACGTGCTGTTCACGGTGGCGAACGTGGCCAGGAAGCTCGGTCTCGATGCCGAGGCCTGCCTGCGCCAGGCGAACGCCAAGTTCGCGCGCCGCTTCGAGGCGATGGAGCGCCGCATCGAGCAGGACGGATCCTCGCTACGGGAGAGCGGCCTGGAGCGGATGGAGACGGTCTGGCAGCAGATCAAGAGAGATGACCAGGACGCCTAGAGCATGACCCGATCGCATAGGCTCACGGATCAAGCTCTAGCCTATCGTTTTGACGAGTACCTTCACCCGATCGAACGACCCCGCTCGATCGGATGATGCTCTAGAACTCCATCAGCAACCGTCGCAGCGCCTCCCAGCTCTCGCGGTCCGGCGCGTAGAGCAGGCCGCCGTCCAGGTCGGCGGACCGGTAGGGCGAGCCGTCGAGATGGGCGCCGTAGCCGCCCGCCTCGCGGTGCAGCAGCCAGCCTGGCAGGTGGTCCCAGGGCATCAGACTGTTGAAGATCAGGAAATGGCAGTGGCCGGCGGCGAGCAGGCGATATTCGTGGGCGGCGCAGCGATAGTCCCAGCTTCCCGCCACCCGCGGCAGGTTGAGCGCCACCCGCTCGCGCAACGGCGACGGCAGGTAGCGCCAGGATGCGTTGCCGGTCATGCGCGCGGGATCGACCGGTGCGGCCGCCCTCAGCGTCCGGCGGGAGCCGTCCGGCGCCTCGCTCCAGGCACCCTGCCCCAGCACCGCGACCGCGGCATCGTCGCTGATCGGGTCATGGATGACCGAGGCCACCACCTCGCCGCCGCAGATCACCGCCGCCATCACGCCGAACAAGGGCACGCCGGCCGCGTAGTTCGAGGTGCCGTCGATCGGGTCCACCACGATCGCGAAGTCCGCCTCCGTCAGGCGCGCCAGCAGGCTCGGATCGGCGGCTGCGGCCTCCTCGCCTACGACCAGGGCATCGGGAAACAGCCGCGACAGCCCCTGGGTGATCAGCGCCTCGGCCGCCTCGTCCGCCACCGTCACCAGATCGAACGGTCCCGACTTGGCGCGCACCCCTTCGGGCGCCAGCTTGCGGAAGCGCGGCAGGATCTCCGCCCTGGCGGCGGCACGAAGCACTTGCGTGAGTTCCGCCGTGTCCCTGACCGAGAACATGCTCACGACCCCGATTCCCCACGCATCCGCGGTTTCATGCTAGCAACGCGGGAGCGGCGGATCAGCTTTCCATTCCTCCACCTTCCGGTCCTGCCGCCTCGACGTGCTGGCTCTCGAAGCGAGCCCGGTCGGCCGGCAGCAGCCGCACCGTGACCGCGACGCTCTCCTCGCCGTCGACGCGCTCGACCACCTCGCCGTGCGCATACAGCCACGCCAGCGCCGCGCCGTCCTTGACCGGCACCGCGTAGGCGGTCCGGCTCATCGCCTCGACCAGCCTGCGGTCGATCTCGGCACTCACCCGGTCGAGCCCGTCGCCGGTGATCGCCGATATCACCACGGCACCGTCGCGATGCGGCACCTGGTCGGCGCCCCCGAGCAGATCCGCCTTGTTCAACACCTCGATCACCTGGTCCTGCCACTCCGCCGCCAGGGCGTCGTCGCGCGCCAGGCCGTCCAGCACGGTGACGACATCCTGTCGCTGCGCGGCACTGTCCGGATGGGCGATGTCGCGCACGTGCAGGATGATGTCGGCCTCGGAGACCTCTTCCAGCGTCGCGCGGAAGGCCGCGACCAGCTCGGTCGGCAGCTCGCTGATGAAGCCCACGGTGTCGGACAGGATCACCCGCCGGCCGGACGGCAGGCGCAGGCCGCGCATGGTGGGATCCAGGGTCGCGAACAGCTGGTCCTGGGCGTGCACGGAGGCGCCGGTCAAGGCGTTGAACAGCGTGGACTTGCCGGCGTTGGTGTAGCCGACCAGGGCGACCACCGGGAACGGCACCCGTCCGCGTGCGCGTCGATGCAGCCCGCGCGTCCGGCGCACCTGCTCCAGGTCGCGCTTGAGGCGCATGATGCGCTCGCCGATCAGGCGCCGGTCCGCCTCGATCTGTGTCTCGCCCGGTCCGCCCAGGAAGCCGAAGCCGCCGCGCTGCCGCTCGAGATGGGTCCACGACCGCACCAGGCGGCTGCGCTGATATTGCAGGTGCGCGAGCTCGACCTGCAGGATGCCCTCGCGGGTGGCCGCCCGCTCGCCGAAGATGTCGAGGATCAGTCCGGTGCGGTCGATCACCTTGCAGTCCAGCGCACGCTCCAGGTTGCGCTGCTGCACCGGGCTCAGGCGCGCGTCGATGATCGCGACCGCCACCTGATCGGCGCGCAACGTGTCGTGCAGTGCGCCGACCTGGCCGCTACCGAGCAAGGTGGCGGGGCGCTGACTGCGCAGCGGCAGGATCGCGCGACGCACCACCACCAGGCCGATCGACGCCGCCAGCCCGACCGCCTCCTCGAGGCGCGCCTCTGCCGCCCGGACGTCGTCGTGGCGGTCCGGCCGCTCCCACGGCAGGATGACTGCGGCCAGCGTCGGCCGGGCGCCGGTCTCAGAGAGAGCCACCGGCGGGCGCCACCTCCTTGACCGTGACGCCCGCCGTCAGGGTGCTCCCTGCCTCGACCTTGCTCTGGTCGAACAGTGCGATCGGCGCCGACGGCATCACCGTGCTGATCGCGTGCTTGTAGACGAGCTGGGTATGGCCATCGCGACGCAGCAGCACCGAGAAGTTGTCGAACCAGGTAATGATGCCCTGCAGCTTGACGCCGTTGACCAGGAAGATGGTCACGGGCGTCTTGGAACGACGGACATGGTTCAGGAACACGTCCTGAACGTTCTGAGATGGGTCTTTTGCCACGAACAGACCTTTGTCTTCTTGTTGTTGAGCTCGCTTACGGGGCAGCAGGTTCGGCAGCCGCCGTGAGAGGGCCAGAGTAGCAGCCGCGCCGGAGAGGGGCAAAGCAGCGGTCGCGGGAACTACACGTCCCAGCACGCTGATCTTGCTGCCAGAGCACCGTCGCGTGATTGCGATCTGGAGCATGATCCGATCGCGTGGGCTCACGGATCAAGCTCTAGCCTATTGTCTTGACGAGCATCATCCGATCGAACGATTTCGTTCGGTCGGATGATGCTCTAGCCGCCACGATCTTCCGAGTTGACCCCGAGCTGCTTGAGCTTGCGATGCAGCGCGCTGCGCTCCATGCCGACGAAGCCGGCGGTGCGGCTGATGTTGCCGCCGAAGCGGAGCAGCTGCGCCTGCAGGTACTGCGTCTCGAACAGGTCCCGCGCCTCGCGCAGCGGCAGTCCCATCACGTCAGCCGCCGGGTCGAACTTCAGCAGGATCGGCGCCCCCTGCCCGATCGACGGCGGCAGCATCTCGGCGCGGATCGGCTCGGCGCTGTTGCCCGGCACCATGATCAGCAGCCAGTCCATGGTGTTGCGCAGCTCGCGCGCGTTGCCCGGCCAGTCATAGCTCTGCAGCGCCGCCATCGCGTCGGCCGAAAGCTCGCGCTTCGGCAGCCCGGCATTCTCGGCCGAGCGCGCGAGGAACAGGCGCGCCAGCTCGGGGATGTCGTCGCGACGCTCGCGCAGGCTCGGCACGCGCAGCGGCACCACCGCCAGGCGATAGTACAGGTCCTCCCGGAACCGCCCGGCCGCGATCTCCGCCTGCAGATCCCGGTTGGTGGTCGCCAGCACGCGCACGTCCACCTTCACCCGGGTGGCGCCGCCGACCCGCTCGAAGGTCTGGTCCTGCAGCGCGCGCACGATCTTGCCCTGGGTCTCCACCGGCATGTCGGCGACCTCGTCGAGCAGCAGGGTGCCGCCATGCGCGCGCTCCAGTACCCCGGTGCGACGCTGCGGCCCCTGCCCGTCCGACGCACCCTCCAGGCCGAACAGCTCCTCCTCGAAGCGCGCCGGTGCCAGGGTCGCGCAGTTGAGCGCGATGAACGGCCCTTCGGCGCGGCGCGAGCGCGCGTGGATCATCCGCGCGGCGACCTCCTTGCCGGCGCCGGCGGCTCCGGAGATCAGCACGCGCGAGCCGGTCGGCGCCACGCGCTCGATCTGCGTGCGCACCGCCTGCATCACCTGGCTCTCGCCGCGCAGCTGCGTCTCCGGGCCGGCGCGCAGCCGCAGCTCGGCGTTCTCGCGCGCCAGCCTCGACGCCTCCAGCGCGCGTCGCACCACCAGCAGCAGACGATCCGCCTGGAACGGCTTCTCGATGAAGTCGTAGGCACCGTGCTGCAGGGCCGCCACGGCGGTCTCGATGGTGCCGTGGCCGGAGATCATCACGGTCGGCACCACCGGCTCCTCGCCCTGTATCGCCTTGAGGATGCCGAGCCCGTCGAGGCGGGATCCCTGCAGCCAGACGTCGAGGATCACCAGCGAGGGCCGTCGCGCCCGGAACGCCGCGATGGCGGAGTCGGAGTCGGCCGCGAGCCGCGTGTCGTAGCCCTCGTCGCGCAGCAGCCCTTCGACCAGGAGCCGGATATCGGGCTCGTCATCGATGATCAGGATCTCATGCGCCATGCGGGCCGCCATCGGAGATCGGTGCAGGCAGGCTCAATGTCGCGATCGCTCCTCTGCCGTCGGCCCGATCATCGAGCGTGACCGTTCCACCGTGGTCCTCCATGATCTTCTTGACGATGGCAAGCCCCAGCCCGGTGCCTTTCGGCTTGTGCGTCACGTATGGTTCCGTCAGCCTCAGCCGATCGAGCGGGGGCAGGCCGACGCCATCATCGGCGACCGAGATCGAGATCTCGCGTGGAGTCGAGCGCAAGCAGATCCAGATGGTTCCGCGCAGGGCGCTGATCAGGCCGGATCCGCCGCCCGGACGCTCGCCCGGCTCGGCCGGACGCATGCCGATCCCGTCGGCGGCGTTCTGCAGCAGGTTGGTCAGCGCCTGGCCGATCAGCCGCCGGTCGCATGGCGCCACCGGACCACGATCGGGCAGATCGGTCTGGAAGCGCAGCTCGGGATGCGCGCTCTTCTGCAGGATCAGCGCCTCGCGCACGATGCGCGAGATGTCCTCCGGCTTGATCAGCGGCTGCGGCATGCGCGCGAAGGCGGAGAACTCGTCGACCATGCGTCCGATGTCGCCGACATGGCGGACGATGGTGTCGGCGCACTGGCTGAACGTATCCGGATCGGACTGTATCTCGCGCAGGAAGCGCCGCTTCAGGCGCTCGGCCGAGAGCTGGATCGGCGTCAGCGGGTTCTTGATCTCGTGGGCGATGCGTCGCGCGACGTCCGCCCAGGCGGCCTTGCGCTGTGCCGACTGCAGCTCGGTGATGTCGTCGAAAGTCACCACGTAGCCCTCGGTGACCGCGCCCTTCATCTCCGGGCCGATGCGCACCAGCAGGGTACGGCGTCCGCTCTGCACCTCCGCCGTCTGCGGCCGCTCCGGGTTCTGCCGCGCCAGCGCCAGCAGCCCGGAGAACTCCGGCACCAGCGCCGCAAGGCTCTGCCCCACCGCCGCCATCAGGTCGAAGCCGAGCAGGGTGCCGGCGGCGAGGTTGGGCAGCTCGATCCGCTGCTCCGCATCCAGCCCGATCACGCCCGAGGAGACGCCGGACAGCACCGCCTCGGTGAAGCGGCGGCGCTCGTTGATCTGGCTGTAGGCGGCCATCAGCTCGCCGCGCTGGGCGGAGAGCTGGTCGGTCATGCGGTTGAAGGCACGCGACAGGCCGGAGACCTCGTCCTCGCGTTCCGCCTCCGGGACGCGCACGCCCAGGTCGCCGTCACGCACCCGCTCGGCGGCCAGGATCAGCAGGCCGACCGGGTGGGCGATCTGGTTGGCCAGCACCAGCCCCACCAGCACCGCCGCGGCCAGCACCAGCAGCGCCACCAGGGCGAAGATCATCACGAAAGTGATCTGCAGGCCCGAGCGGTTCTGATCCAGGCGGTGATAGTCGGCGACCACGCTCTGGGTCTTGCGCATGTGGTCGAGGATCACCGGATCCGCCGGCCGCGTGATCATCAGCATCAGGGTCGGCGACGGCGAGTCGCCCAGCCCGACCACGGCGCTGACGGTGCGGCCGTCAGGAGAATCCTGGATCGCCACGTCGCCGCTGCGCGCCAGGATCGAGGCCGAAGGCGGCGGCAGGGTCACCTCGGGCCCGTTGAGCAGCCCGTGCGAGGCCAGCACCTGGTTGTTGACCGGATTGAAGATCGCGGCCTCCGACAGGTCGCGCGCGTACATCTGCTCCATCAGCAGCTGCTGCAGGTCTCGCTGGTCGAGGTAGAACACCGCGCCGTTCTGCGACAGGTCGTTGGCCATCGCCAGCGCGTCGACCCGGATGTTGTTGTTGTGCTCCTGCAGGTAGCCGGTGGAGGCCTGCAGCGCCTCGTCGAGCGCGGTGCGCACGCGGTCGTTGAACCACACCTGGATGCCGAGGTGGAAGAAGGCGGCAGCGAACACCCCCACCACCGTCGTCGGCAGC
>CAXTOC010000135.1:0-7148 GCA_964245725.1 uncultured Acetobacteraceae bacterium
CGCAGATGGGGTTCCAGGGGGCGGCCGACACCCGCGAGGCCGCGCACGACGCGCAGGGTGAGCGCGGCACCCTGATGCTCTCCGCGCTGGTGCGGGACGACGAGAAGGAGAAGCTGGCCACCGCGATCCTGCGCGAGCAGGGTGCGGTCTCGGTGGAGACCGTCGAGCGTCACGGCACCGGCACGTGGGGCGCCTGAGCTCCACACCGGCGCGCCCCGCGGCCGGTCAGGGGGTTCCGCGACCCGGCCGGGATCGCACCGACGCCGCGTCAGGCGGGCTTTAAGTTCGTCGCGGCAGCCTTGCCGCGCTCCATGGCGATCTCGTAGGTGACCTTCTGCCCCTCGTTGAGGCCGCGCAGGCCAGCGGCCTGCACCGCGGTGATGTGGACGAACACGTCCTTGCCGCCGTCCGAGGGCATGATGAAGCCGAAGCCCTTCGTGGTGTTGAACCACTTCACGGTGCCGATTGCCATTGACCGTGCAACTCCTGATCCCGCCCCGACACCGCGCCTGGGCTTCTCCATCCCGCGGGCCCGGTCCGGAACCCCAGTTAACGTTTCGTAATGGGCTCAGAAAACCAGGCGCGAGTCAATCACGACTGCATGAGCAGCGCATCCGGAACATAATCGGCATGAAGCAGGAGGGGCGGCATGAACCAGGAGGGCGGCATGAACGAAGAAGGGCGACCCTCTCGGGCCGCCCTCCTGCGTCGCGAAGCCGTTTCGGTGACAGGCCGGTGGATCAGAAATCCATGTCGCCCATGCCGCCGCCCGGAGGTCCGCCCGCGGGGGCCTTCTTCTCCGGCTTCTCGGCGATCATCGCCTCGGTGGTGACCAGCAGGCCGGCGACCGAAGCCGCATCCTGCAGGGCGGTGCGAACCACCTTGGTCGGGTCGATGATGCCGGCATCGATCAGGTTCTTGTACTCGCCGAGCTGCGCGTCGAAGCCATACGCATACTCGCCATTCTCGAGCACCTTGCCGGCGATCACCGCACCGTCCTCGCCCGCGTTCTCGGCGATCTGACGCAGCGGCGTCTGGATCGCCTTGCGGATGATCTCGATGCCGAACTTCTCGTCCTCGTTCAGCGGGTGGATCGTGGCCAGCACCAGGGAGGCGCGTGCCAGCGCCGTGCCGCCGCCCGGAACGATGCCTTCCTCGACCGCGGCGCGGGTCGCATGCAGCGCGTCGTCGACGCGGTCCTTGCGCTCCTTCACCTCGACCTCGGTGGAGCCGCCGACGCGGATCACCGCGACGCCGCCTGCCAGCTTGGCCAGCCGCTCCTGCAGCTTCTCGCGGTCGTAGTCCGAGGTGGTCTCCTCGATCTGCGCCCGGATCTGGTTGCAGCGGCCCTGGATGTCGGCCTTCTCGCCCACACCCTCGACGATCGTGGTGTTCTCCTTCTCGATGTGCACCTTCTTGGCGCGACCGAGCATGGCGAGCGTCACGTTCTCGAGCTTGATGCCGAGGTCTTCGCTGATCACCTGGCCACCGGTCAGGATCGCGATGTCCTCGAGCATCGCCTTGCGGCGATCGCCGAAGCCCGGCGCCTTGACGGCGGCGATCTTCAGGCCGCCGCGCAGCTTGTTGACCACCAGGGTGGCCAGCGCCTCGCCGTCGACGTCCTCGGCGATGATCAGCAGCGGACGGCCGGACTGCACCACGCTCTCGAGCAGCGGCAGCATCGGCTGCAGGCAGGACAGCTTCTTCTCGTGGATCAGGATGTAGGGGCTATCCAGGTCCGCGATCATCTTCTCGGCGTTGGTGATGAAGTACGGCGAGATGTAGCCGCGGTCGAACTGCATGCCCTCGACCACGTCGAGCTCGGTCTGGATGCCCTTGGCCTCCTCGACCGTGATCACGCCCTCGTTGCCGACCTTCTGCATGGCCTGGCTGATCATCTCGCCGATGTCGGTCTCGCCGTTCGACGAGATCGTGCCGACCTGCGCGGTCTCGGCGGGCGTGGTGATCTTCTTGGTGTTCTTCTCGAGCTCGGAGACGACCAGGGCGACCGCCTTGTCGATGCCGCGCTTGAGGTCCATCGGGTTCATGCCGGCGGCGACCGCCTTCAGGCCCTCGCGGACGATGGACTGCGCCAGCACGGTCGCCGTGGTGGTGCCGTCGCCGGCGATGTCGTTGGTCTTGCTGGCCACTTCGCGCACCATCTGCGCGCCCATGTTCTCGAACTTGTCGGAGAGCTCGATCTCCTTGGCGACCGTCACACCGTCCTTGGTGATGCGCGGCGCGCCGAAGCTCTTGTCGAGCACGACGTTGCGACCCTTGGGGCCCAGCGTCACCTTCACCGCGTCGGCGAGGATGTCCACGCCGCGCAGCATGCGCTGGCGGGCATCACCGCCGAACCGTACGTCTTTGGCAGCCATGTCTTTCTCTCCTTGGTTGTTTCGGAACCGCTATCTGGAACGCGAGATCAGGCGGCCTTCTCGATGACGCCCATGATGTCGCTCTCCTTCATGATCAGCAGCTCCTCGCCGTCGATCTTGACCTCGGTGCCAGACCACTTGCCGAACAGCACGCGGTCGCCGGCCTTGACGTCCAGGGCCACGATCTGACCCTGCTCGTTGCGGGCGCCGATGCCGACGGAGATGATCTCGCCTTCCATCGGCTTCTCCTTGGCGGTATCGGGGATGATGATGCCGCCCGCGGTCTTCTCTTCGCCGGTCAGCCGGCGGACCACGACCCGGTCGTGCAGGGGACGGAAACTCGCCATTTCGGATCGCTCCTCGATCGAGGCGACGTCCTTGCCCTAAGCGACGCCGCCAGTTGCTGGCACTCCGAGGCACTGAGTGCCAAGGTCGCCAGGGAGGCGGTGTAGGCTCGGGCGGCGGCGCCGTCAAGCCTCCGGCAGCACTCTTTGTTCATGAGTGCCAAGTGCTTGATCAAACACGATTTGTTGTTGCGGACAAGCACCGGGACAGGTCAGGATCAGCCGTTGTCGGGAAAGCTTCGCCATCGCGTCGGAGACGCTCATGACCCTGTCGCTGCAGCTCAAGGACTATCGCCTGACCACGGCAGAGATCCTCTACCACCTGCCGGACCATCCGGCGATGCTGCAGTCCTACATCTGGCAGGAGCTCGACATCGCGCCGGCCTACCCGACGCTGCACAAGTTCCTCGATTTCTGGCGCAAGGAGATCGAGGGCAGGCTGCATTCCGTCCGGGTCGGCTCCCTGACCCTGATACGGGCCCCCAGCATCCGCACCCCGAGCACCGTGCTGACGCTGCAGTAGGCCTCGCCCCCGCGGCGGCTATTCCTGCCGCTCCGGCGCCTCCGGATCGTCGCGTCGCGCCCCGTCAAGCAGCGCGCGGCGCGTCGCCTCGGCGCGCCGGTCGTTCAGCTTCGCCGCACCGGTGCGGCCGAAGCGGACACGGTTCTCCCCGGCCAGCGCCGCCTCCTGCGCGCGGACACGCTGTTTCCTGACGCGGTTGAGGTTGACGATCTCGCCCATCGCTTCATCCTGCCGCATTCCGCGCCGAAGGACGAGCAGCATGGGCAAGATCATCACCCTCACCGCGACGGATGGCCATAGCCTCTCCGCCTACGAAGCCGGGCTGCCGGACAGCCCGCGCGCCCTGGTCGTGCTCCAGGAGATCTTCGGGGTGAACCACCATATCCGCAGCGTCTGCGACGGCTTCGCCGATGCCGGCTACCACGTCGTGGCACCGGCGCTGTTCGACCGCGTCGAGCGCGGCGTCGAGATCGGCTACGACGGACCCGACATGCAGCGCGGCGGCGGGCTGCGCCAGAAGATCAAGCCGGAAGACACGCTCGCCGACATCCTCGCCGGCGCCGAGGCGCTCGGACGGGAGACGGTGGGCGTCATCGGCTACTGCTGGGGCGGTGCGCTGGTCTGGGCTGCGGCGACCCGCACCCATCGCTTCAAGGCCGCCGTGGGCTGGTACGGCGGCGGCATCGCGGCGACCAAGGAGGCCGCGCCGAACTGCCCGGTGCAGCTGCATTTCGGCGCCGAGGACGACCACATCCCGCTATCGGACGTCGAGGCGATACGCGCCGCCCAGCCGGGGGTGGAGATCTTCGTCTACGAGGGTGCCGGGCACGGCTTCGGCTGCTCGGAGCGCGGCAGCTACGAGGCGCGCTCGGCCGCACTCGCCCAGGAGCGCAGCCTGACCTTCCTGCAGCACCATCTCTGAGGTGTCCCCGCTCCGGGGGTTCGGGCGCCATTTTCCGTGAGCCCGATCATGAACTGATCGTAACCGTCATCGTTATGTCCGGCAGCCAACCGGCCCACAACCTGACGGAGATGCGTCGCATGCTCGGAACGATCCTGCTGGTCATCCTGATCCTGCTCCTGATCGGCGCGCTGCCGACCTGGGGCTATAGCGGCGGCTGGGGCTACTTCCCCTCGGGCGGGCTGGGGCTGGTGCTGATCGTCGTGATCATCCTGCTGGTGATGGGGCGGATCTGACCGCTCCGTCGCCGTCCGCCGCCGCGGTCAGCCGGACGCGAGCACGCGCCCGGCGACGGCGTCGAGCCGCGCCAGCAGCGCCGGGTCACGGGCGCCGGGCGAGGTGATCAGGGCGTGGTCCAGCGCCCGGTCGCAGCCCGCGTGGCATGGGCCGCGGCGCTGGCCGAGGTGCGGGATCACCCCGCGCACCAGGCCGCGCGCCCGCTCGGCGTTGGCCTGCATCACCTGCACCACCGCGTCCACGGTGACGCTGTCGTGGCCCGGATGCCAGCAATCGTAGTCGGTGACCATGGCGACGGTGGCGTAGCAGAGCTCCGCCTCGCGGGCGAGCTTGGCTTCGGGCATGTTGGTCATGCCCACCACCGCGCAGCCCCAGGAGCGGTAGAGCTCGCTCTCCGCGCGGCTGGAGAATTGCGGCCCCTCCATCACCAGGTAGGTGCCGCCGCGCGTCACCGGCAGGCCGAGCGCCAGGGCCTGGGCGTGCAGCGCGTCGCCGAGGCGCGGGCAGAGCGGATCGGCCATCGAGACGTGCGCCACCATGCCGCTGTCGAAGAAGCTCTTCTCGCGCGCGAACGAGCGGTCGATGAACTGGTCGATGATCACGAACTGGCCGGGCAGCAGCTCCTCGCGCAGCGACCCAACCGCCGAGAGCGACACCACGTCGGTCACCCCGGAGCGCTTCAGCGCGTCGATGTTGGCGCGGTAGTTCACCCGGCTCGGCGGGATGCGGTGGCCGCGGCCGTGCCGTGGCAGGAACACGCACCGCACCTCGCCCAGCCGGCCGAACAGCAGCGCGTCCGAGGGCTCGCCCCACGGCGTGGCGACCTCGCGCCAAACCTTGTCCTCGAGGCCCTCGATGTCGTAGAGGCCCGAGCCGCCGATCAGGCCGATCACCGGCTGGATCCCGCCCTCGGCGCCGCGTTCAGGAGCGGACATCGGCCCAGACCTTGCGCTTGACCACGAACACCAGGCCGAGCAGCCCGGCCAGGTAGATCACCACCCGTACCCCCATGCGTCGGCGCTCCTCCAGGTGCGGCTGCGCCGTCCAGGCGAGGTAGGTGCTGACGTCGTGCGCCATCTGCAGCTTGGTCGGCCTGGTGCCGTCGGCGTACCTGACGTGCGCGTCCTCCAGCACGTCGGGCATCGCCACCGCGTTGCCGGGCACGTAGTCGTTGTAGTGCAGGCCGGCCGCCAAGGTGACGTCGGGCGGGGCGTCGCGGAAGCCGGTCAGGTAGGCCTGGATGAAGCTCGGGCCGCCCGGGATGGTGATCGCCAGCCGCGACTGGTCGGGCGGGGCGATGCCGCTGTTGGCCGCCCGTGCGGCGGCGTCGTTCGCGTAGGGCGCCCGGAAATGGTCGTCGGGCGTCGCCGCGCGCAGCACCACGCGGCCCTGGGCGTCGGTGCCGCCCGGCACCGGCTGGCCGGCGGCGATGTCCTGGATCTGGTCGTCGTCGAGCCCGAGGCCCGAGAGGTCGCGGAAGGTGACCTGCTTCATCGAGTGGCAGGACGCGCAGACCTGGCTGTAGACCGCGTAGCCGTGCTGCGCGCTGGCCAGGTCGAAGCTGCCGAACGCCCCCTGGAAGCTCCAGTCCTGCCTCGGGATCGGCAGCGCCTGCAGCGCCTGCGCCCGCGCCGTGGCCGACAGAGGACGGAGGCCGACAGGCACGCGACCGCGAGCGGGAGCCGGCGCATCAGCGATGCTCCATCGCCGTCGCGGCGGCGCGTGCCGGACCATAGCCGCCGCCGGTCGCCGGACGCTGCGGCAGCACCGGCCTGCCGATGCTCTCCGGCAGCGGCAGCGGGCGTTCGACGCTGCCGAGCAGCGGCATCAGCACCAGGAAATGCGCGAACCAGTACAGCGTCGCCAGCCGCGACAGCGCCAGCCACAGCCCCTGCGGCCGGTTCAGCCCGGCCACCAGCAGCACCAGGAAGGCGAGCACCAGCAGGGCCATCAGCCTGCGGTAGATCGGCCGGAAGCGGGCGCTGCGCACCGGCGAGGTGTCGAGCCACGGCACCGCGAACAGCATCAGCACCGACCCGGCGGCGAGCAGCACGCCGCCGAGCTGCGACGGCACCGCGCGCAGGATGGCGAAGAACGGCGCCAGGTACCATTCCGGGATGATGTCGGACGGCGTCGAGAACGGGTTGGCCTCGACGTAGTTGTCGGTCTGGGTCAGCCAGCCCGGCAGGTAGAACACCAGCAGGGCGAAGGCGATCAGGAACACGCACAGCCCGAGCCCGTCCTTCGACGTGTAGTACGGATGGAACGGCAGGGTGTCCTGCGGCCCCTTGACCTCGATGCCGAGCGGGTTGCTCGACCCGGTCACGTGCAGTGCGACGACGTGCAGCACCACCGCGCCGATGATCAGGAAGCCGAGCACGAAGTGCAGCACGTAGAAGCGGTGCAGTGCGGCATCGCCGAGCCCGTCGCCTCCCTGCAGCCAGCTCGCCAGCCCATGACCGAAGCCCGGCAGTGCGGACACCGCGTTGGTCAGCACCACCGCACCCCAGTAGCTCATCTGGCCCCAGGGCAGCACGTAGCCGGCGAAGGCGGTGACCATCACCATCACCAGAAGCAGCATCCCGGTCAGCCAGAGCAGCTCGCGCGGCGCCTTGTAGGAGCCGTAGTACAGCGAGCGGAAGGTGTGCACGTAGAGCGCCATGAAGAACAGGCTGACGCCCGCCATGTGCATCGAGCGGATGATC
>CAXTOC010000135.1:7158-7451 GCA_964245725.1 uncultured Acetobacteraceae bacterium
AGCCGCTGCTGACCTGGCGGTCGATCGCCTCGACGCTGGCGAAGGCGGCCGCCGCGGTGGCGGTGTAGTTGATCGACAGGAAGACGCCGCTGAGCGTGAGCGCCAGCAGCGCGATGGTCGCAAACGCGCCGAAATTCCACAGGTAGTTGAGGTTGCGCGGCGTCGGGTAGTCGACGTACTCGCGCCGGAAGCCGGAGATGATCGGCAGCCGCTGGTCGACCCAGCGGGCGAACGGGCTGTTGAGGCCCGGCGCCCCGGTGAGCCCGGCAGGATCGCGCGGCAGGCCCGGGGGC
>CAXTOC010000136.1:0-7405 GCA_964245725.1 uncultured Acetobacteraceae bacterium
GCTCGGGCTGAGCGGCGCGGCGGCGCCGCGCACGCTCTGGTCCGGCGAGGAGGACCTGTCCTCCGGCGGCTGGACCCTGGGCACCGCCTGCGGCGGCGGCGCCAGTGCCGCGATCCACCAGAGCTTCACCCGCGCCCCGGAGCTGGAAGCCGGACCGATCGGGCGCTGGCACGAGCTGACCCACGTCAATGCCGGCTCGACCGTCCCGGCCAGCGCGCAGAGCGTGAGCTGGCGCAGCGACGCGCTTGACGTGCAGGGCTGGCTCTTGTCGCCGGCGGAGCATGGCGGGGCGGCGGCAACGACGACCAAAGGCCCGATGATCGTCGACGTGCATGGCGGTCCCTCGGCCGCGAGCATCCCGACCTTCCTGACGCCGCGCGGCAGCACGCTGTTCCTGCTCAAGGCGGGCTACCGCGTGTTCCTGCCCAACCCGCGCGGCAGCTTCGGCCAGGGAGAAGCCTTCACCGCCGCCAACGTTCGCGATCTCGGTTACGGCGACCTGCGCGACATCCTGCGCGGCGTCGATGCGGTGGAACGCCTCGCGCCAGTCGATGACGCGCGTCTCGGCCTGACCGGATACAGCTATGGCGGCTACATGACGATGTGGGCGGTGACGCAGACCAACCGGTTCCGCGCCGCGGTGGCAGGCGCCGGCATCTCGGACTGGCTGTCCTATTACGGCGAGAACGGGATCGACGAGTGGATGCTGCCGTTCTTCGGCGGCTCGGTCTATGACGATCCCGCGAGCTACGCCAAGTCCTCGCCGATCAGCTTCATCAAGAACGTGAAGACGCCGACCTTCGAGTATGTCGGCGATGCCGACGTCGAGTGCCCGATGCCGCAGACCCAGGAGTTCTACCACGCGCTGCACACGCTCGGCGTCCCGACGCAGTTCGTCGTCTATGCCGGCCAGGGCCACGGCATGAAGGACCCGAAGGACCGGGCGGATGCGAGACGCCGCACGCTGGTCTGGTTCGCACGCTATCTCGCGCCGCGCGCCACCGCGCAGGCAACTGGCGTGCAGGCAGCCGGCGCACGGCCGTCGCGGGCCGGCGCCCCTCCGCTGTGACGGCCGGCCGACGCGGCCTCAGGGCATCGCGGAGAGAGCCGTCAGCAGCTGCCTCGCCTTGGACTTCTCGGCGAAATCGGCCGGATCCGCCAGCAGCGGCGTGAGCAGCCTGACCGCCTGCGCGGGCTGCCCGGCCGTCCGGTAGGCCAGCGCCAGGTGGTATTTCATCGCCGGCTGGTTCGGCGCCTGCAGGGTGGCGAGCTCGAGCAGGCTGACCCCCGCATCACCCTCGTGCCGGGTCGTCATGATGGTGCCCAGGGTGTCGGCGGTCTGCGCACTCGGAGCCAACCGGTAGGCACGCCGCGCCAGGGTCACCGCCTGCGGATCCTGGGCCTGCTGGTCGACCCAGGCGAGGTTGTTCAGCAGCGCCGGATCGTCCGGCCGCCTGGCGACGAGGTCGGCGAGCAGCGCCTTGGCCGAGGCCAACCGTCCGGCATCGATGTCCAGGTCCGACAGCAGCCGCTTCGCATCGAAATCGTCGGGATGCTGCGTCAGCCAGTCGCGCAGTCCCTCCGCGGCCTGCGCGGCATGGCCCGCCGCGTTGCGCGCGAGCGCGAGCCGGATCGCCAGCCGGCCGGAGGGCGCCCCCTGCATCGGCGCGGCGTAGGCGCGTGCCGCATCGTCGAATTGCCTGGCGCTCATGTAGAGGTCGCCCGGCAAGCTCAGGCTGGCGGGCTGATGCACCGGATCGTGGGCCAGCATGGACGCGCTGGCCAGGGCCGCGGGAGCGGGTCTCGAGCCGCCGCCCGCGGATCCGGAGCGTGCGCCGTCGAGATCGACGACGTCGCGCAGCAGTTGTTCGTTCTGCGGATCGGCCGCCAGGCCCTCCTCCAGCACGGCGCGCGCGGCGGCGGGCTGCGCCGGCAGCAGCAGCCGTGTGAGACGGACACGCGCCAGGATGAGGGACGGATCGGCGGAAAGCAGCCGGCGATACGTCGCCTGCGCCGCCTCCGCCTGCCGCAGCGCCGTCTGCGCCACCGCCTTGACCATGAGCAGCGGCACGGTCGAGGCGCTCACGGGCATCTCCGCCCCCGCCTGCTCCGGCGGATCGCCTGGATGCTGGTCGACCAGGGTCAGGGCCTTCCGCGCGTCGCCGGCGGCGATGGCGAGGCTCGCCAGGCGGACCGTGAAGCGCGGATCGTCCGGCGCTGCCGCATGGGCCCGCTCCAGCACGCCGGTCGCATCCGCGGTCCTCCCGCGGTGCAGGAGCTGGTCGGCCAGCTGGTCGACCACCGGTTCGAGCGCCGGATGCCGCTGCAGCACCGCGCCGAGCAGGCTGATCCGATCGTCGGCGCGCCCCTCCAGCAGGGCGAGGCGGGCCAGTGCCAGGCGCGCCGGAACCGAGTCCGGATGGTCGTGCAGGACCGCCTCGAGCGCCTTCCGCGCACCGGGCAGATCGAAGCGGGCGACACGCAGCTCGCCGGTGAGCAGGCCCACCGTCTCGCTGCTGCCCTGCTGCGTCCTGAGCTGCTCGATCATCTGTCCCGCGGCATCGAAGCTGCCGGCGTCCGCCAGCAGGCTGGTCAGCAGGACTTCGGTCTGCGGCTGCGCGGGCGCCAGTCGCACGGAGTGCTGCAGCGAGGCGATTGCGGCATCGGTCTGATGCAGCGCCAGCTGCGCCGCGCCGAGATGTGCGAACAGCACGGGATCCGCGCGTAGCCTGAGCGCCTTCTGGTACTCGGCCAGCGCATCGGCGGGTCGCCCGAGCAGGCACAGTGCGGTGCCACGCAGATCATGGATCACCGGATCGCGCGAACCGGCTTCGACCAGCGGGGCCAGGACCTCGAGCGCCTGGGCAGGTCGCTTGGCCTTGATGTGCATCTCGGCCAGCAGCACGACGCCGCGCGGGTCGCCCGGGCTGCGCGCGACGTAGCGGATGGCGGCGTCGAGCGCCTGTGCGGTCTGACCCACCTGCTGCTTGACGACGGCCTGGACCAGGTAGGCGCCCGGGTTCTGCGAGATGAACATCGAGAGCCTGTCCAGCTCGCCATTGGCCGCGGTAAAGCGACCCGCGCGCATCAGCAGGATGGCGCGGTAGTAGGTCGCGCGCGCGTTGCCGGGCATCGACGACAGCACCGCGTCGACGTCCGCCTGCGCACGCTGGTTCTGATCGAAGGCGATCAGCACGCCCGCCCGGTCGAGGCGGAAAGCATACTGGCCCGGCGCCGCCGCGACCGCCTTGTCGGATGCCGCGATCGCCTGAGCGGCCTCTCCCTTGTCGGCCAGCAGGGCGGCCCGGAGCTGCAGCGCCTCGGCGGAGCCGGGATCGAGCGCCAGCGCGGCGTCGATCTTCCGCGTGGTCAGGGTGATGTCGCCCCGGCTGCCCGCGAGCTGCGCCTCGGCCAGCAGCGGTGCCACGCTGCCAGGGGCCAGACGACCGGCTTCCGCGAAGCTTTGCGCGGCGGCATCGGCATGGCCGAGCAGCATCTGCGCCTTGCCGCGCGCGACCGCGGTGACCGCCGCGACGGCCGCCGTGCCCTGTCCGGCAGGAAAGTCGCGCAGCAGGTCCCGCGCGCGGCCCTCGTTCAGGTAGGCTGTGGTCAGCAGCGACTGGGTCGCGGCGAGGTCGTAGCCCGCTTCCTGGGCGTGGCGGCCTTCCTTCTCCGCCGCCTCCGGATCACCCAGCTGCAGGTCGATCATGCCGAGGCGATAGCGGGCGGCTGCGTTCCCGGGATCGTCTTTCACCGCGTTGCGCAGCACGAGCCGTGCCGCGGGCAGGTTGCCGACGCTCGCCAGCCTGGCGGCCTCGCCGAGGTAGTCGGTGGCTGCCGCCGCGGCCGGCCAGAGCATGGCGACCAGGAAGAGGGTCGCCGGGCTGCGTCGTCTAGGCCTCATGGCCGAGCTCCATCTTCTCCGGCTCCAGCCCGATGGCGTTGGTCAGGCCGTGCGCCTCGATCAACCCGTACAGCGTGGGCCGGCTGATCCCCAGCAGCCTGGCCGCGGTGCTCAAGGTGCCGCCCCTCGCCAGTGCCATCTGCAGGACCTCGTGCTCGGCCCGCATGCGCACCGCGCGCAGGTCCAGGTTCGGCGCGTCGCTCTTCGCCGCCTGGCCCCCACGCGGCGACAGCTCGAGGTCTTCGGCGTCGATCATGCGGGTCTCGCTCATCACCACCGCACGCTTCATCCGGTTCTCGAGCTCGCGGACGTTGCCGGGCCACGCGTGCGACGCGATCACGCAGAGCGCTGCGTCGGTGAAGCCGCGCAGGTTGCGGCCGAACTCCTTGTTGAACCGTTGCAGGAAGTAGCGCGCCAGCAGGATCGGATCGCCGGGACGTTCGCGCAACGGCGGAATGCGCACCGCCACCGAGTTCAGGCGGTAGAACAGATCCTCCCGGAAGCGCCCGTCGGCGATCTGCGCCTCCAGCGCCCGATGGGTCGCCGAGACGATGCGCACGTTCACCTGGATCGGCTTGCGGCCACCGATCCGCTCGATCACCTGGTCCTGCAGGAAGCGCAGCAGCTTGACCTGCAGCGGGTGCGGCAGGTCGCCGATCTCGTCGAGGAACAGCGTGCCGCGGTCGGCGCTCTCGATCTTGCCGATGGTCTGCTTCACCGCGCCGGTGAACGCGCCGCGCTCGTGACCGAACAGCTCGCTCTCGAGCAGCTCGGCGGGTATGGCGCCGCAGTTGATCGCGACGAAGGGCTGCTTGGCGCGCGGGCCGAGATCATGCAGCGCGCGGGCAAGCGCCTCCTTGCCGGTGCCGCTCTCTCCCAGCAGCAGCACCGGGACGTTGGTCGCGGCCAGCTTCTCGACGGTGCGGCAGATCTTCAGCATCGCGTCGCTGGCAGTGATGATGCGCGCGACCGGACTGGCGCCAGGGGCTTCCGCGAGGCGGCGGTTCTCGTCCTCGAGCTGGTGGATGCGCAGCGCGCGACCGACGATCGAGCGCAGGATGTCGATGTCGACCGGCTTCTCGTAGAAATCGTAGGCGCCGCTTGCGATCGCGCGCAGCGCGTGGGCGCGGTCGCCGTTGCCGGTGGCCACGATCACCTTGATCTCGGGTCCCGTGCGCAGCACCGCGTCGAGCACGGCGAAGCCTTCACTCACCCCGTCCGGGTCCGGCGGCAGGCCGAGGTCGGTCACCACCACCGCGGGCCGGTGCTTCTGCACCAGGGCCAGGGCCTCGCTGCGCCCGTGCGCGGTCAGCAGCCTGTAGCCGGGAAACGCCCAGCGATACTGGCTGCACAGCCCCTCATCATCCTCCACGATCAGCAGGGTGGGGAGGCTCATCGGGCGTGCTGCATGGCTGGTCTCGACTCCTGTCTGGCGGCGGAGGCGGCGTCCAGCGGAAGCGACAGGCGCATCGTGGTGCCGATGCCGGGTTCGCTGGTGGCGATGAGGTCGCCACCCGCCTGGCGCAGCAGCTGGCGCGCCTGATAGACGCCGATGCCGAACCCGTCGCTTTTCGACGAGCTGAACGGGCGGAACAGCTGCGCGCGGATGAAGTCCGACGTCATGCCGTGTCCGCGGTCGACGATGTCGATCAGCAGCCGGCGCTGCATCCGCTGACAGCGTATCCGCACCGGAGCCTCCGGAGGCGAGGCCTCGAAGGCGTTGTTCAGCAGGTGGGTGACGACGTCCTCGAGCGCGCCGGCTGCCATCGTGATCAGGACGTCGCCGTCCGACGCGGTGCCCAGCTCGAGGTGGATGCGACGCCGGCGTTCCGGCAAGCAGCCCTCGATCACCGCCCGCAGCCGGTCGCTGACGGTCAGGCTGGGCGCGGGCTCCGACGCGGCTTCCGGCGGCGCCTTCAACCGCGCCAGCAGCACGTTGATCTTCTGCACCGAGGCGCCGACCGTGCCGAGCATGTCGCGCTGGAACTCCGGGTTGCTGATGTGGCGCTCGGCATTGGCCAGCAGCAGCGAAAGCTGGCTCGAAAGGTTCTTGATGTCGTGGGCCACGAAGGCGAAGCGCTGGCCGTACTCCCGCAACTGCCGTGTCTGCAGCAGGGTCTCCGCGGCGCGCTGCTCGGCGATGGTGTTGGCGACTTCCCGGCCGACGATGCGCAGGAGCGCGAACACCTCGTGGTCGAGCACGAACGGCGCCCGCGGCCGCGCGAGCAGCACGAAGCCCGAGAGCCGGGCGGCATGGCTGAGCGGCACGGCCAGCCACAGACCGGCCGATCCCTCCGGTGTCGCGGCCGCCGCTGTCGGATGCAGCCAGGGCATGCCGGCGGGTGCCTCGACGATCCAGCTTCCATCGCGGAACAGCGCCACCAGCGGATGCTCCGCCGGGATCGGTGCGACCGCCGCGGGGAGGTTCCACGATCCGGCCCAGCGGAACATCCCGTCATCGGGCTCGCGCAGGAACACCAGGCCGCCGGGGCTGTCCACCGTCTGCGCGACAGCCTTGATCACGCGCGTGTGCAGGGCGGCGGGGGTCGCGGTCTCGGACAGCGTGGCGATGCAGCGCAGCCATTCGAGCCGGTAGTCAAAGCGGTGCGATAGGAAGTTGTGGATGATCAGGTTGCGCAGGCTTGATCGCGCTGACCCGGAGGTGAGGAACAGCGCGGCCGCGAGGACGCCGCCGCAGACCAGGCTGACCTCGACGACCATGCCCCATTCGCTCTGCCGACCCGGCCCGAGTCGGCGCACGATCTCGCCGGTGGCGGCGAGAGCGAGCAGGAAGACGCCGATGGCGACGAGGCTCGCGCTGTAGAATACCGCGCGATGCGAGACCTCGATGGTGGCGCTCCAACGCCGCCGGCGCAGCGCGAAGAGGGCGAGCGGGGGCGTCAGCAGTGTCATCAGCACAGTGCGCCCGTTCATCAGCACAGGCGAGATGCGCCGGAACAGCGCGGCGTCGCTGTAGAGCACGACGTCGTAGAGGAACAGGCCGCCGATGGCGACGCAGGGCAGCGTGATGTGCCAGCGCAGGTCGTCGAGTGCGTTGCGGTAGAGGTTCTCGATCAGCAGGATGGCGCATGCAGCCAGCCCGAGCCTGCCATCGATGCCGAGCGGCAGCAGCAGGCTGTCGTAGGGACTGAGGGCCAGGCAGGTCGACAAGGCCAGGGTCATGAGACCGAGGCCGCTCAGCCTGCACGCGCGCGCGGCACCGCTCGGGACCGACCGCTGATACAGCTGCAGGACGAAGCCGAACCAGGCGCTCGACTGGACGAGCTCGAGGGCGCCGCCGAGCCGTCCTGCGAAGTCGATGCCGGAGGCGACTCCCGCGGCCCAGCCCGACGTGATCAGGCAGCTCGCCGCGAGCACGACGATGGTTCGGTCCAGCCGCGCCCGGCGGAGCACGAAGGCGGCCAGGAGGAGGTAAAGCACGGCACATGCCGCATGCAGCGCCACCGACATCAGGAGTTCATCCGCTTCCTCAACGCCATC
>CAXTOC010000137.1:0-7396 GCA_964245725.1 uncultured Acetobacteraceae bacterium
CTGGATCCAGGCGAAGCTGGCGTCCTCGAACCGCTCCAGCGACGAGGCGTCGGCCTGGACGAAGCGCACGTTCTCCACGCCAAGCGCCTTGGCGCGCGCCAAGCCGTAGCGGAGCATCGGCGAGCCCACGTCGACCGCCACCACCTCCGCGCCGCGTCGCGCCGCCTCCACCGCGAGGCTGCCGGTGCCGCAGCCGGCATCGAGCAGGCGGCGTCCGCGCAGGTCCTGCGGCAGCCAGTCGAGCAGCGTCGCGCGCATCCTGTCGCGCCCGGCGCGCACGGTGGCGCGTATGCGGCCGAGCGGCGCGTCCGAGGTCAGCCGCGACCAGGCCTCGAACGCGGTGCGGTCGAAATAGGCCTCCAGCGACGCCCGGCGCCGCTCGTAGAGCAGCGTCGTCATCACTCGAAGCCGAGCAGATCGAAGATGTCGCGGTCCTTCAGCGGCTTGCCAGCCAGTGGCGTCACGCCGGCCCACAGCTTGGCTGCCAGCTGCAGGTATTCCGCCTGCACCGCCTCGACCTCCGGCGTCGGCTCCATCTCGAACAGCGTCGCCTTCTTCAGCCGCGAGCGGCGGATCGCGTCGAGGTCGGGGAAGTGCGCCAGCGTGCTCAGCCCGGCGGCGGCGTTGTAGCGGTCGATCTGGTCGGTGGCAGCACTCCGGTTGACGATCACGCCGCCGAGCCGGACGTCGTAGTTGCGCGACTTGGCCTCGATCGCGGCGACGATCCGGTTCATCGCGAAGATCGAGTCGAAGTCGTTCGCCGCCACGATCAGCGCCTGGTCGGCGTGCTGCAGCGGGGCCGCGAAGCCGCCGCACACCACGTCGCCGAGCACGTCGAAGATCACCACGTCGGTGTCCTCGAGCAGGTGATGCTCCTTGAGCAGCTTTACCGTCTGGCCGACCACGTAGCCGCCGCAGCCGGTGCCGGCCGGCGGTCCGCCGGCCTCGACGCACATCACGCCGCCGGTGCCCTCGACCACGAAATCCTCCGGCCGCAGCTCCTCGGGATGGAAATCCACCCCCTCCAGCACGTCGATCACCGTCGGGATCAGCCGCTTGGTCAGGGTGAAGGTGGAGTCGTGTTTGGGGTCGCAGCCGATCTGCAGCACCCGGCGGCCCAGCCGCGAGAAGGCCAGCGACAGGTTCGACGAGGTCGTGCTCTTGCCGATGCCGCCCTTGCCGTAGACCGCGAACACCTTGGCGGTGCCGATGCGCGGCGTCGGCTCCATGCGCACCTGCACGCTGCCCTCGCCGTCGGCGCAGCTCGCGCATCCACCGCCCGCGACGGGGCGCAGCAGATCCGGCTTGGTGACGATGGTCATGCCGCTACCTCCATGGTGACGCCCTCGAGACGATCCTCGAGCTCCTCGCGGGCGCGCTCGAGCTCGTCGCGCATCGCCTCGTCGGGCATCCAGTAGTTGCGCTCGCTGGCCTCGATCAGGCGGTTGACGATCCGCGCCGAGGCGACCGGGTTCAGGCTGGACAGCCGCTCGCGCATCTGCGGCTCCTGCACGAAGGTCTCGGTGAGCTGCTTGTAGACCCAGGGTTCCACCTCTCCGGTGGTGGCCGACCAGCCGAGCGTGTTGGTCACGCAGGCCTCGATCTGGCGTACGCCCTCGTGACCGTGCTGCAGCAGCGGCTCGTACCATTTCGGGTTCAGCGCCCGGGTCCGGGTCTCCAGGCTGACCTGCTGCGACAGGGTGCGCACCGTGCCGGCACCGCGCGTCTGGTCGCCGATATAGATTTCCGCCTTGACGCCGCGGGCGCGCTGCACCGCACGGCCCATGCCGCCGAGGGCGTCGAAATAGTGGTCGATGGTGGTGACGCCGAGTTCGACGGAGTCCAGGTTCTGGTAGGCGACGTCCACGGTCTTGAGCATCTGGCCGAGCAGCGCGTCCTGCCGCTGCGGCTTGCCGCTGACGCCGTAGGCGTAGCCCTTGCGCTTGACGAAGGCCTCGGCGAGCTCGTCCTCGTCGCTCCAGCCGCCATTGTCGATCAGCAGGTTGACGTTCGCACCATAGGCGTCGTCGGAGTTGCCGAACACGCGCAAGGCGGCGCCGGCCATGTCGCCGCCGTGGCTGGCTTGAAAGGCGAGCGCGTGCTTGCGGACGTAGTTCTGCTCGCTCGGCTCGTCGGCCTCTGCCGCCAGCAGTGCTGCTTCGGCGATCATCCGGGTCTGCATCGGCAGCAGGTCGCGGAAGATGCCCGACAGCGTCACCACGACGTCGATCCTCGGGCGGCCGAGACGCTCGGGCGGCACCAGCTGCGCGCCGCACAGCCGGCCGTAGCTGTCGTGACGCGGTTCCGCACCGAGCAGCCACAGCACCTGCGACAGCGGGCCGCCCTCGGTCTTGAGGTTGTCGGTGCCCCACAGCACCATCGCGATGGTCTCGGGCAGGCCGTGGCCGGAGGCGGCGTGGCAGGCGAGCAGCCGGTCCGCCTGCAGCGCCCCGTCGCGCACCGCGAATGCGCTGGGGATGCGGAACGGATCGAGCCCGTGCAGGTTGCGCCCGGTGGGCAGCACCTCGGGCGTGCGCAGGAAGTCGCCGCCCGTCGCCGGCCGCAGGTAGCCGGCGTCGAGCGCGTGCAGCACCGCCGGGATCTCGTGGTCGGTGGCGAGCAGCAGGTCGAGCTCGGCGCGGCGCGTAGGGTCGGTGATGCCGGCCGCATCCAGCATGCCCGCGCGCGCCGCGGCGTCCGGCGGCGCGCCGATGACGTGCATGCCGCTCGGGATCAGCGTCTGCTCGAACTCGACCAGCGCCTCGCGCAGCCGGTCGATCCGTGCCTGCGCATGCTCCGCCCAGGCGGGCTGCGCGTCCGCGAGGTCGATCGCGCCGGCCTGCGCCTGGATCAGCGCCGAGAGCGCCTCGCGCGGCTCGGCCTCGGTCTCGGGCTCCAGCTGGCGCCAGCGGTCGATCGAGGATTTCAGGTCGAGCAGGCCGCGATACAGCCCGGCACTGGCGACCGGCGGCGTCATGTAGGAGATCAGCGTCGCACCGGCGCGACGCTTGGCCAGCGCGCCCTCGGAAGGGTTGTTCGAGGCGTACAGGTTGAAGTTCGGCAGGTCGCCGATCAGCCGGTCGGGCCAGCAGGCGCCGGACAGGCCGGCATGCTTGCCCGGCATGAACTCCAGTGCGCCGTGGGTACCGAAATGCAGCACCGCGTGGGCGGCGAAATCCTCGCGGATCCAGCGGTAGAAGGCACAGAAGGAATGCGTCGGCGCGAAGCCGTGCTCGAACAGCATGCGCATCGGATCGCCCTCGTAGCCGAAGCCGGGCTGGATGCCGACGAAGACGTTCCCGAGCTGCGCGCCCAGGATCAGGATGTTGCTGCCGTCGCTGTCGACGCGTCCCGGTGCCGCACCCCAGTGCCGCTCGATGTCGGAGAGCCAGGTCTCGCGACGCACGTGGTCGGAGGCGGGCACGCGTGCGGCGACGTTGGCCGGCATGCCGTAGCGCTCGGCGTTGCCTTGCAGCACGCGCGCGCGCAACGCGTCCACGGTGTCGGGCACCTCGACCTGGTAGCCGCCGGCCGCGAGCCCGAGCAGGGTGCGGTGCAGCGACTCGAACACCGACAGGTAGGCCGCGGTGCCGGTGGCGCCGGCATTGGGCGGGAAGTTGAACAGCACAATCGCCAGCCGGCGCTGCGCGCGCTCGCTGCGTCGCAGCGCCACCAGCCTGGCGACGCGCGCAGCCAGCATCGCGGCGCGCTCGGGATCGGCCGACATCTGCCGGCGGCCTTCCTGCGACGCCTCGGAGCGGCCGCCGAACACCATCGAGCCGGTGGCGCCGTCGAGCTCGGGGATCGCCACCATCATCGCCGCCTCCACCGGCAGCAGACCGCGCGCATCCGCACGCCACTGCTCCAGGGTCTGGAACTCGACCGGTGTCACCGCGAGGTACGGGACGTCGAGCCGTGTCAGGATCTCCTCGGCGGCCTTGGCGTCGTTATAGGCCGGGCCGCCGACCAGCGAAAATCCAGTCAGCGAGATGACGGCATCCACTTCGGGCACGCCGTCCTGCGTGAAGTAGGCCTCGACCGCCGGGCGCTGGTCGAGGCCGGAGGCGAAGGCCGGCACCACGCGTAGGCCGCGCGCCTCGATGGCCGCGATGACGCCATCGTAATGCGCGGCGTTGCCGGCCAGCACGTAGGAGCGCAGCAGCAGCAGCCCGACCGTGCCGCGGCTGGTTTCGCCGCGGCCGAAACCGGGAAGCTCGCGCCGGGTCGTCGCGATCGTGCTCCTGGCGCGCGGATGGTAGAGCCCGACATCGGGATATTCGACCGGTGCGGCCACGCTCAGCGTGCCAGCGAGCGGCTGGCGCGCGCCGCTGGCGTAGCGGTCGACCAGCATGCGCACCATGTTGGCGAGGTTGATCTCCGAGCCCGCCAGCCAGTACTGCAGCCCCAGGAAGTAGGTCCGCATGTCCTGCGCGGTGCCGGGGATGTAGCGCAGCAGCTTCGGCAGCCGGCGCAGCATGCTCATCTGGTTGCGGCCGCCCGACGCGCCCGGCTTGCCCTTCGCACCGCCGCGCAGGCGCTTGAGCATCGCCATCACGCCGGTGGCCTCGGCGCTCATGTCGAAGCGGCCCATCCGGGTCAGCTTCACCACCTCGCCGGCCGACATGCAGCAGAACATCGCGTCGCACCCCTGGCGACGCGCCTGCAGCGCCGGCAGCACCGGCCGGATATGGTCCTCGAGGAACAGCATCGTCGCGACGACGATGTCGCCGCGGGCGATGTCCTGGGTGCAGGCCTCGAGAGCGGCGGCATCGCCGGCCCACTCGTCCGCGGCGTGCACCGCAAGCTCGAGCCCGGGCATCTCGCGGCAGAGCGTCGCGTGCGCGGCCGACGCGGCCTGGCTCAGGTGGCTGTCCATCGTCACGATGACGACGCGAAGCGGGACCATCTCAGCGGGCGAAATGCGCTTTTGCATCGTACAATGCCTCGACGGTGATCGTGGCGAGCCCCTGCTCGCGGGCGAACTGCTCGGTGTTCCGGCGCGCCTTGCCGCGCACGAAGAACGGGATGCGTCCGAGCTCGCGCTCCGCATCCGGCGCCCAGCTCGCCGTGCCGGCGGCTGGCACGGGCTGCGGTTCCGCGTGCGCGGCGAGATGCGACGGTGCCGCGTCCGGGGTGAATTCGAAATCCTCGCGGAACATGCCGAGCAGGTGCTCTTCCAGGCCCATCATCAGCGGATGCACCCAGGTGTCGAACAGCACGTTGGCACCTTCGAAGCCCATCTGCGGCGAGAAGCGGGCGGGGAAGTCCTGCACGTGCACCGGTGCCGAGATCACCGCGCACGGCATGCCGAGGCGTTTGGCGATGTGGCGCTCCATCTGCGTCCCCAGCACCAGCTCTGGCTGCAACGCGGTGATCTGCGCCTCGACCTCGAGGTAGTCGTCGGTGATCAGCGCCTCGAGGCCGTAGCCCGAGGCGGCGGCGCGGATCTCACGGGCGAACTCGCGGCTGTAGCAGCCCAGGCCCACCACCTTGAAGCCGAGCTCGTCGGAGGCGACCCGGGCGGCGGCGATGGCGTGCGTCGCGTCGCCGAAGATGAACACCCGCTTGCCGGTCAGGTAGGTGGAGTCGACCGAGCGCGAGTACCAGGGCAGGTTCGAGCCCTGCTCAACCGCCGCCGCATCGAGCCCGGCGACGCGCGCCACCTCGGCGATGAACTCGCGCGTGGCGCCGACGCCGATCGGCACCGTGCGCACGGTCGGCTGGCCGAACTGCCGCTCCAGCCAGCGCGCCGCGAGATCTGCGACCTCCGGATACAGCACGACGTTGAAATCGGCCGCTCCCAGCCGCGCCAGGTCGGTGGGGCTCGCCTCCAGCGGCGCCACCACGCCCACGTCGATGCCGAGCCGGTCGAGCAGGCCGCGTATCTCGCGCAGGTCGTCGCGGTGGCGGAAGCCGAGCGCGGTCGGACCGAGCAGGTTGCAGCAGGGACGCACGCCCGGCGCACGCTCGCCGGCCGTCCTCGCGCGGGAGGGTCCGGCGAAGCTTCGCACCAGCTGGTAGAAGGTCTCCGCCGCCCCCCAGTTTTCCTTGCGCTGGTAGGCCGGCAGCTCCAGCGCCACCACCGGCACCGGCAGGTCGAGCGCGCGGGCCAGTCCGCCCGGATCGTCCTGGATCAGCTCGGCGGTGCAGGACGCGCCGACCAGCATCGCCTCGGGCCGGAAGCGCTCGTAGGCCTCGCGCACCGCGTTCTTGAACAGCCCCGCGGTGTCGCCGCCGAGGTCGCGCGCCTGGAAGGTGGTGTAGGTGACCGGCGGCCTGCGGTCGCGGCGCTCGATCATCGTGAACAGCAGGTCGGCGTAGGTGTCGCCCTGCGGCGCGTGCAGCACGTAGTGCACCCCGCGCATCGCCGTCGCCACCCGCATCGCGCCCACATGCGGCGGACCCTCGTAGGTCCAGAGCGTCAGCTGCATGTCGCGGTCTCCATCGCTCAGACCTGCAGCAGCGCGCGGCGCGCCAGCGGCCGGGCGAACAGGGCAGCGAGGTCGCCGGCCTGCTCGAAGCCCTGGATCGGGCTGAACATCAGCTCGATCGACCACTTGGTGGTGAGGCCCTCCGCCTCCAGCGGGTTGGCCAGGCCGAGCCCGCAGACGACGAGGTCGGGCCTGGCCGCGCGGCAGCGGTCGAGCTGGCGCTCGACGTCCTGGCCCTCGCTGATCCGGGTTCCCGGCGGCAGCAGGGCGAGCTCCTCGGCGAGGTGCGCGCGGTGCAGGTACGGCGTGCCGACCTCGACCAGCCGCATGCCCATCTCGCGCGACAGGAAGCGCGCCAGCGGGATCTCCAGCTGGCTGTCGGGGAACAGGAACACGCTGCGTCCGGCGAGCTGCTCGCGCAGCCGCGCCGTCGCCGCCCGGGCACGGGCCAGCGCGCTCGCGGTCTGCGCGCGCAGCCGGCCTAGATCGCCGCCCATGGCGTCGCAGGCAGCCTGCAGCCAGAGCAGGGTTCCCTCGGCGCCGAGCGGGAAGGGGGCGGCGATGCAGCGCGCGCCGCGCGCCTCCAGCGCGCGCGCGGTATCGGCGAGGAACGGCTGCGCCAGCAGCACCCGCGTGCCCTCGCCCACCGCGGGCAGCTCGGCCGCGCGGCGCGGGGGCAGGAAGCCGACCCCATCGAGGCCGATGCGCGCGAACAGGTCGACCAGCTGCGCCTCGACGATGTCGGGCAGGGTGCCGGCGACCAGCAGCGCGGGCATCGCCCCCCCCTCGGGCATCTCGGGCACCATCGCGGCGAGGCAGGCGTCCTCGCCCTGGGTGAAGGTGGTCTCGATGCCGCTGCCGGAATAGTTCAGCACCCGCACCGCCGGGGCATGGGCGCGCGACAGCCGCAGCGCCGCCCGCGACAGGTCGAGCTTGATCACCTCGGACGGGCAGGAGCCGACCAG
>CAXTOC010000138.1:0-3945 GCA_964245725.1 uncultured Acetobacteraceae bacterium
CACCCGCTCGGCGTGGCGGGCGCGCGCGCCAGCATACGCCCCCTGCGCCAGGCCGACGCGCTGCGCGCCCGCCACGCCGAGCGGGTGGCGCGGGTGCGCCGGCGGCTCGACGACGAGGGCGTGCCGCACCTCGCCAACCCGTCGCACATCGTCCCGGTGATCGTCGGCGACGCGGTGCAGTGCCGCCTGCTCAGCGACCGGCTGCTGGCCCGGCACGGCATCTACGTGCAGCCGATCAACTACCCCACCGTGCCGCGCGGCACCGAACGCCTGCGCATCACCCCCTCGCCGCTGCACAGCGACGACGACATCGACCACCTCGTCCACGCCCTCAGCCGCGAATGGTTCGAGGCCAGCCTGCAACGGAGCGCCTGACCTCATCCGCCGCCGCCGTGCACCCCCTTGAGCTCGTCGGCGATCTGAGCGTGGTTGATCAGCGCGACCAGCGCGGTGCCCCCGATCGTGTTGCCGAGCAGGGTCGGCAGGAAGAAGCGCGCCAGGTAGTCGCCGACGGCGGCATGGCCGGACAGCACCGAGAACGCCGCCTCGACCGAGCCTGCGACGATGTGCGGGAACTGGCACATCGCCACCGTGTAGGTCAGCAGGATGATCAGCAGCGGCCGCGACGGGCCCGCCCCGGGCAGCAGCCAGACCATCAGGCCGATCAGCCAGCCCGCCGCCGCGGCGGTGCCGACGGTCGGCCAGAACGGCTGCGACATGGTGTGCGCGGCGAGCGTGACCATCGCGTCGTGGGCCTCCGGCGTGACCAGTCCCGGCCGCGAGATGACGCCGCTGAAGATGAAGGTGCCGATCAGGTTGCCGGCCAGCACGATGCCCCAGACCCGCATGGTGCGCAGCAGGGTGCTCGGGTCGCGCCGGGTCAGCGCCGGGATCAGCGCGGTCAGGGTGGTCTCGGTGAAGAGCTGCTGCTGGCCCAGTATGACGATCAGGAAGCCGAGGCTGTAGCCGAAGCCGTCGACCAGCCGGCTCCAGCCCGCCTGCGGCAGGCCGGCCCGCAGGTAGGCCTGGGCGACGAAGGAGAAGCCGATCGACAGGCCGGCCGCGACCGCCGACCAGGCGAGGCCGTTGAACGAACGCTCGAGCTCCAGCTCGCCCTGCTCGCGCACGATCTCGTGGATCACCAGCGGGCCCATGCTGGCGTTGTCGCGCGCCTGCTGCTGTTCCAGCTCGTCGAGATGCGGCGAGTTGCCGCCGGCCTGGTCCGACATCCGTCCGCTCCCTGCGCCTGCTCAGATCAGCAGCTTGCCGCCGACCAGGAGCAGGACGGCGGCCAGTGCCGGCGTCAGCACGCGATCCGACACCCTCGCCGCGATCAGGCTGCCTACGATGATGCCGGGGATCGAGCCCGAGATCAGCGACGTGAACAAGTGCCAGTTCACCGAACCGATCCACCAGTGGCCGAGGCCGGCCAGGAAGGCGAGCGGCACCGCGTGGGCGATGTCGGACCCGACGATGCGCGAGATCGGCAGCTGCGGATAGAGCAGGATCAGCACGGTGACGCCGATCGCGCCGGCGCCCACCGAGGAGACCGAGACCACCGCCCCGAGCACGATCCCGGTCAGCACCGTCAGCGCCTTCGCACCCCCGGGAGCCACCTGGTGCCCGCCGCGTGCCGCCCAGCGCCGGATCGAGCCGCGGAAGGCCAGGCTGAGCGCGGTCAGCAGCAGGGCGAGGCCGAGCACGACGGTGATCAGCCGCGAGACGGAGTCGCTCGGGGCGCCGAGGCGGACCAGGCCGTACAGGGTCAGCGCCGCCGCCGGCAGGCTGCCGCTGGCCAGCCAGCCGACCACGCGCCACTCGACCGTGCTCTTGGCGCCGTGCACCAGGGTGCCCACGGTCTTGGTGCAGGCGGCGTAGAGCAGGTCGGTCCCGACCGCGGTCGCGGGATGCACGCCGAACAGCAGCACCAGCAGCGGCGTCATCAGCGAGCCGCCGCCAACCCCGGTCAGCCCGACCAGCGACCCGACCGCGAAGCCGGAGACGGCGTAGAGCGGATCGATCATCGCCGCAGGGTGCATCGGGAACTCCGAACGGATGCGGCCGCGATCAACTGGCGGATCGGCAGGTCTACATCGACGTCGTGCTTCAGGTAAACACCGGTAATTACGCGTGGATTGCCGAGGAAGGCCGGCCTTCAGGCGAGGCGGACAGGGCGTCCCTGACGCAGGCTCTCGGTCGCGGCGTCGGCGAGGCGCATCGCCTGCAGGCCGTCTTGGAAATCCGATGTCGGCGCGCTGCCGGTGCGCACGCAGTCGATCAGGTGCGCGACCTCGGCGGCATAGGCGTCGGCGTAGCGCTGGACGAAGAAGCTGAGCGCCGGATCGGGCGCCCCGGCGTAGGCGCCGCCGTAGGCCTCGACGCTGGTCTCGTGGTGGTTGCCGGCGATCAGCATGCCCTTCTGGCCGAACACCTCCAGGCGCTGGTCGTAGCCGTAGGCGCAGCGGCGGCTGTTGTTGATATGCACCAGCGCGCCGGAGGCAGCACGCAGGGTGACCATGGCGGTGTCGACGTCGCCGGCCTCGCCGATCGCCGGGCTGATCAGGCAGGCGCCGAACGCCGAGACCTCGACGATGTCGCCCACCAGGGTGCGCGCCGTGTCGAGATCGTGGATCGTCATGTCGCGCAGCAGGCCGCCGGAGACCCTCACGTAGGCCGCCGGCGGCGGCGTGGGGTCGCGGCTGGTGATCACCACCTGCTCGACGCTGCCGATCTCGCCTGCCTGCACCCGCCGTCGCAGCGCCGCGAAGGAGGGATCGAAGCGGCGGTTGAAGCCGATCATCACGGTGGGCTGGAGCGGCGCGATCTCGGCCCAGCAGCGTTCCGCACGCGCCAGATCGAGATCGATCGGCTTCTCGCACAGCACCGCCTTGCCGGCGCGGATCGAGGCGATGATCAGCTCGACGTGGGTGTCGGTGGAACTGGCGATCAGCACCGCCTCGACCGCCGGATCGGCGAGCGCGTGATCGACCGAATCCGCCTGACGCACGTCCAGCGCCGCCGCCACCTGGGCCGCATACTCCGCCTGAACGTCGTAGACGCAGATCAGCTCGGCGTCCGCACGATGGGCGAGGTTGTTGGCGTGCATGCGACCGATTCGCCCACATCCGAGCACGGCGAAACCGACCATTGCATGTTCCCGAACTGGCGAGGCGGATTGGCTTTCGCCAGCCTGCAGAATGAACTTGCTATTCCATTCGACCAAGTTGTCAACGATGTCACGACCGGCCTCCGGTGCAGGCGATGCGGAGCCGCGCCGGGTGCCGGGCTGGCTGGCCGCGAGATACCGATCGTGGCTCGGCAGGAGCCGCCGCCGAAGCGGTTGATCCAGGTCGCGGGCCTCACGGCGGAGCATCCGCCGAAGACGGCTTTCGGCGCCGGCTGCCCCTCGCCTTTTTTGTGCAACGCACAAACACCTTGCGAAAGCCGCGCGGTGGTGCCATGTTGCGTTGCAGCATTTGAAGATGGAGACCAAGCCATGACGACTTCCAACGGCCACGCCCTCGCGTCGTTCGGCACCCCGCTCGGCATCACGGGCCTGCTCCGCAACCTCTTTGCCCAGGTGGCGCAGCGGCGCCAGCAGACCGCCGAGCGCGCCCGCGTCCGTCGCGAGCTGCAGAGCTACACCGACCGCGAGCTGTGGGATCTCGGCCTCAGCCGCTTCGACATCGAGGCGGTGGTTCAGGGTCGGCACAGCCGCTGAAGCCGAGCGATCCGGAACTGCTCATACGGAATGATCTAGAATAACCAGGGCGTGGCGTCTCGATCCCGAGGCCGCCACACATCCCGCGGCGACTCTCGCCGCCATCGGGCGCGCCTCGATCGATCGCTTCGGCTGGCCGGTGGGTGCGCGCCCGGAGGACGTGGCATGTCTCCGAGGCGCAGGGCGGTAGCCCGGGCGTCGGAGGTTTCTCCCCTTCCGTCAGT
>CAXTOC010000138.1:3955-7386 GCA_964245725.1 uncultured Acetobacteraceae bacterium
GTGCGGGCGGCGCGCGACAACTACCTCGGCGCGCGCGCGGCAACGGGTCCGGCGGGACGGCCGCCCGGCCGCGAGGTGCGGAAGGGGGTGGCAGCGATGACGATACGGATCGGCACCAATCCGGTGGGCTGGTCGAACGACGACCTGCCCGAGCTCGGCGGCGAGACGCCGCTAGAGGTCTGCCTCGCCGAGGCCAGCCAGGCCGGCTTCGAGGGCATCGAGCTCGGCCACAAGTTCCCGCGCCATCCGGACGCGTTGCTGGCGGCGCTGGCACCATTCGGGCTCGCCTGCATCTCCGGCTGGTACTCGTCGCGGCTGCTGCAGCACGACGCGGAGGTCGAGCTGCGACATCTGCGGCCGCACCTCGATCTGCTGCGCGCCGTCGGCAGCGAGGTGATGGTGTTCGCCGAGACCACCGGCGCGATCCACGTCGACCGGGATGCGGCGCTGTCGCGGCGGCCGGTGCTGGCGGCGGGGGATTGGGCCGCCTTCGGCGAGCGTCTGACCGAGGTCGGCGACGCGCTGCTCTCCGAAGGGGTACGTCTGGTCTACCATCATCACGTGGGCACGGTGGTGCAGAGCGAGGCCGACATCGACACCCTGCTCGAGTGCACCGGCGCGTCGGTGCAGCTGCTGCTCGATACCGGCCATGCGGTCTGGGCCGGTGCGGATCCGGCGGCGCTGGCGGCGCGCCACCGCGCGCGGATCGGCCACGTGCATGCCAAGGACGTGCGCGCCGCGGTCCGCGCCCGCGCCGACGCACAGGACTGCAGCTTCCTCGATGCGGTGGTCGCCGGGATCTACACCGTGCCGGGCGACGGCAGCATCGACTTCATCCGCGTCTTCCGCGCACTGGCCGGCTATGCCGGCTGGGTGGTGGTCGAGGCCGAGCAGGACCCGGCACGCGCCGATCCGCGGCACTACGCAGCACTCGGCTACCGCAACCTGAGAAGCTATCTCGCCCTGGCCGGGCTGAGGCCGGAAGGACCGGGCTGACGTCGCGCCCGCTGCCGCACTGCCGTTCCGCTGGCGCAGAGGTCTCGCAGGGACAGCAGAGGCGGGCGGCGCAACTCAGAAGGTGTAGTTGATCCGTCCGTAATAGAACGCGCCGAAGATCGGCACCTGCTGTGCGTTCAGGTCGTAGAACGGCACGCCGTACAGCGCGACATCGGCGGGCGTGCGGCGTGGCCGGATGTTGAACAGGTCGTTTCCGCCGATCGCGGCGTGGATGTGCGGCGTCAGGGCGTAGCCGACTTCCAGGTCGGTCAGCCAGCGCGGCGAGTTCTTGAACTCGAGGAAGGTGGTGTTGGAGAACTGCAGCGCTACAGGAGCCTGGTCGGTGTATTGCAGGTTGTTGGTGGTCTCGCCGTAGCGGGTCTGGCGCGCGTTCACGTCCCACCTGCCGATGCGCCAGAAGGCGTTGAGCAGGATCTTGCTGCGCGGGAACGCGGTGGTCAGGTAGCCGATGCCTTGCGCGTTCAGCAGCGGGTTGCCGTTGGCGTCGTCGGCGAGGTGGTGCAGGCGGGTGCGGTTGAGATCGACGCCGACCAGCCAGTTGACGGTGCCGTACTGGCGAAAGTTGCTGAAGTAATTGACGTTGAGATCGGCACCCTGGGTGCGGGTGCTGGCGCCGTTGGAGAAGTACGTGGCCGACACGTCGGTGAGATCGATGCCGGGCGGCAGCGTCGCCCCGGTCAGGCCGATCGCCTGGGCGGCGATCTGGCCATTGTAGTTGCCGCCGCCGATGATGCGGTCGCGGATGTTGATCTGGTAGATGTCGAAGGTGATGCTCAGGTCTCGGATCGGATCGAGCACGATGCCGGCGCTGGCGTTGGTCGAGCGCTCCGGCTTCAGCGGCACGGCGCCGAGCAGGGCGGCGGCTTGGCTGTCGACCGGAAGATCGCCGAAGGCGCCGCTCGGCGAGACGTTCAGGGCGCTGAAATGCTCCTCCGCCAGGGTCGGCGCGCGGAAGCCGGTGCTGATGGTGCCGCGGATGGCGAGCTGGCGGGTGAAGTCGTAGCGGCTCGACAGCTTGCCGTTCTCGGTGTCGCCGAAATCGGTGTAGTGCTCGTAACGGCCGGCGAGGTCGACATCCCACTTCGGCAGCGGGTGCAGATCGGCGTCGATGTAGCCGGCGATGACGTCGCGGTTCCAGTTGCCGGCGTTGAACGGGGTTAGGCCGCCGAAGCCCTGCGTGCCGCCCAGCAGGTAGGAGGCCGGCTCGCCGGCGCCGAGATCGTAGGTCTCGTAGCGGTGCTCGGCGCCGAAGGAGAAGGTGAGCGGCACGCTGAGCACGTGCATCGGTCGCGACAGGTCGAGCGTCGTGGTCCATTGCGCGTTGCGCTGGGTCTGCGCCAGCGCCTTGGTGATGGGGATGCCGTCGAGCGCAAACAGGTCGGGATTGCCGGTATCCTTGTTGCCGATATTGAGCTCGTCGGCGCCGTAGGTGGTGCTCAGATCCCATCGGAAGCCGAGCAGGTCATCTCCCTTGACGCCGAGGGTCGCCGAATACTCGTTTTCCTCGTCGGTCTCGATCGGCGAGAAGCCTTGCGGATACACCTCCGGCAGCACGTCGGGCAGGCGGTAGTTCTCGTATCCCTCCGCGTGCCGGTGCCCGTAGGTGACCAGTCCGTAGCCCTGCACGCCCAGGGCGAGGGTCTTGCCGAAATCGAGGCTGAAGGTCTCCCGCGTCTCCTCCGGCAGACCGAGGATCTTGTTGACGAAGGTGCCGGTGCGATCGTCGATCGTCGGCACGTTGAAATGATCGGCGTGATACACCTGGCCGCCGAGATGCACGTAGCCATCGTTGCCGAAGGCGGCGCCCTGGTCGGCATTGAACTGATACTGCCAGCCGTCGCCGTTGTTGGCGTTGGCGCCGGTGAGCGCGCTGGCGCTGGTGCCGTGATCGGTCTTCTTCATGATGACGTTGACCACGCCGGCGATGGCGTCGGAGCCGTACTGCGCCGCGGCACCGTCGCGCAGCACCTCGATATGGTCGATCGCGGCGGCCGGGATCATGTTGAGGTCGACCGGGGTCGCGCCCTGCTGCGGGCCGGTATCGGCGCTGAGGTTGGCGGTGCCGTTGCGCCGCTTGCCGTCGATCAGCACCAGCGTGTCGTTCGGGTTGAGGCCGCGCAGGATGATCGCCGCGGTCAGGTCGGCGGTGTCGCTCCCCTCGGCGGCGGTGTTGATCGACGGGTCGGTACGCACCAGCGCGTCGGCGAGGTTGGGCTGGCCCGCGCGACGCAGGGTCGCGGCGGTGACGACGTCGATCGGGCTGGTGCTGTCGCGCGCCTTGCGGCCCAGGCTGCGGGTGCCGGTGACGATGACGGACTCGCCGGTGTTCGCCACCGCCGCCGGCGCCGCCGCGCTGGTACTGCTCTGCGGAGCGGCGGTCCCGCCCGACGCGGGGGCGCCCGTGGTGGTGGGGG
>CAXTOC010000139.1:0-7336 GCA_964245725.1 uncultured Acetobacteraceae bacterium
GGCCAAGATCGCCCGGACCGATCCGGAGCGGTTCGGACGAACAAGGCGACCGCACGGGATCCTGGTCGGCATGGCAACCGGAGCTCGTGCGGGTCACGTCGAGCCGCTCCAGGGCGATGCCATCGCGGTCTCGGGCGAGATCGCGATCTTCGGCGAGATGGACGGGCACAGCGAACGTCGGCCGGTATCTGCCGATGCACGGCCGCCCTACCTCATGATCTGTCTAGTGGGCCGGTCCGGACCCAATCAGCCTGTCGGGGTGCTCAAGGCCTATCTTCATCCGTGTGCCGGCATGGGCAACCTCATGCCGGTCGACAGCAACCTGGAGCGGCAGACGTTGGCCGTCCTCCGTCGGTTCCAGAGCTGGATCGGAGAGAAGGAGGCGACCCGGATCACCATCGAGAAGCCGGTGTTCAACTTGGCGCTCCCGACAGCAGTCCCTGAAGCGGAGGGTGAGCCTTGCCTGCCGGATTTCATCGTCCGGACGGCGGAGGGGGCACCAGACGAACCTCTCGGCATGATCGTCGAGACCATGGGCTACAGCGTCCCTGCCTACCGCGAGCGAAAGCAGCGGACGCACGAGCTGATGTCGCAGGCTCTATATGGTGCGCCAGTCATCGCGCACGACTTCCACCTTCCGGTTGACCAAGCGCAACGCGAGCGTGATCGGCACTTCTGGCGAGCCTGCCGGCGTGCCCTTGACGTCATCGACGCCGAAGCCGATCGCTCTGTGTCTTTCAAAAGCCCGTTGATGCGCTTCTAGGACGCGCCCTGTTTGCTGACCGCGATCGTCGTGACCCATCGTCATTACCTTGGCGCCTTACTTAGCTCAGCACCGCGCCAGCCGGGTCCTGACCCTGGGGGATCCGCTCGGCGATCCGCCTGATGAAGGCCACGCTCCGCTCCGGCGCCGCGACCGGGGTCATGTGGCCGCCGCCCTCGATCAGCTCCAGCTCCAGGTCGGGGATCCGGTCCCGCATCGCCATGCCGTTCAGCCGATGGTCGAGGATCGGGTCCTGGGTGCCGAACAGGATGCCGACCGGCATGTCGAGGCTGCCGCAGCGCGCCGCCATCCGCGGCAGCTCGAGGACGTCGAAGGCCGTCAACTCCGACGAGGTCGAGTAGAAGCCAGACGGACGCAGGTTGAGCAGTCCGCCGCCCTCGACCGCGAACCGCGGCGACACCGGATCCGGTGCAAACAGCCTGCCCACAGCTTGCTCGCGATGGCGCATGGCGGCCGGCGTGATCAGCGTCCAGGAGATGAAGTGCCGCAGTAGGGATGAGCGGATCACCAGCCGCTTGAACATCTCAGGCATCGTCTCATACGGATGGGTCAGCGGCGACAGCAGCGCCAGCCCGCCGACCAGGTCCGGATGGTCGAGCGCCACCCGGAGCGCCACCGCGCCGCCGAACGAGTGGCCGACCAGCAGTGGCCGATGCAGTCCCAGGGCGGCGATGAACGCGGCCACTGTCGCCGCCTGCGCCGCCAGCGTGGCTTTGGACTGGCTCTCCATGGTCGAGTAGCCGCTGCCCGGGCGGTCCAACGCGAGCACACGGTAGTCCCGACGCAGCTCCCGCAGGCTGTCCGGCAGGAAGCTCAGCAGCTGCCCGCCGAGGCCGTGGATGAGCACGACCGGCGGTCCGGAGCCGGCGTCGACGTAGTGGATGCGGGCGCCATTCAAAGCTATATAGCGGCCGGCCGGAGGCACTTGGCGCTCGACTCGACGCTTGATCCGCCAGGTGTAGAGCGCGAGGCCGCCGGTGGTGGCGCCGGTCCCGGCGATGTAAAGCGTCAGCAGGGCGACGACCAGTCGGACGACCTGCCTCATCAGTGCTGCTTCATGCAAGGCAGCCAGCTGCCGTGGAACTCGGCCTGTACCTGCGGCGCCAGCGCCACCTCAGCGACGCGGCCAGCCAAGACGTCCCACGTGTCCAGCACCAGCAGCGCCTTCCTACCCCCTTCCCGCTCCTGTCAGCGGGCCGGGCATAGAGATAGTGCCTGACAATCTCGGGGCCAAACTTGATAGCCAGCCGCTGTGCGACGTCTGGGTCCCCGTCTTCTGCCTCGGCGCAATATCAGGGTGCCGACGCGCGACTTCCGCTGCGCGCTCCGAAGCGGTCGTTCAGGGGCATTTGGCCTCTTCCCAGAAGCGGACATCGCGTGGTCGACTGCATAGATAGTCAATCTGGGTGACGGAAGGAGAGGCATGTGACACCTGCTGAAATAGCAGCCGCTTGTCTGGCCGACGAAATCAAGCCGCTCGAGGCAGCCGACCAGCTCCTCCGCGCATACCAGTTCCTACCGGGACAGCCCATTTGGGCAGTGACCGGCGGCCCTCAAGGCCCGCTGACTGCCCTCTACAAAGCAACCGACGAAATCGACCGGCTCGGCTATATCGGAAACGATGCCGACTGGTGGCACGTCAGTGTTCGCGAAGCGAAGCGCGTCGAACTGGTGGAAGCTCAGTTGCGTATGGAACAGCCTGTGAAGGCCGCGTGTCGCGCGATCATTGCGGCAATACCACCGATCCCTCCCTTTTTCGACATCGAGACGGCTGCGCTTCAAGCGATTTTCGATGAGATCCCAGAGTTCCGTGACACGCTTCGAAAACAGTTTGAGATGTCATCGGTAACTAAGCGGGAAAACACAGGTGGCGGATTTCTTACCACGATAGCCGTGCCTGATTCCGCTCAAGCTGTCACCACTCACCAATTACTGGGATACGAGACGGAGGCCCATATCGACCATTTGCGACACGGCCTGGGGTTCGCCCTAGTCATGAAAGAAGGCAGGTTGCATGTCCTCGACGGCTATAGCCTTGGTGGTGAAAACACCTCGGACCTCGACTTCGCACGCATCGGCTTCTCGATCCGCAAGCCGGTATTGAAGGACTGAGGCGGCGGTGACTGACCCGCGCAGCGCGGCAGATCGGTGATGTAGGTGTCGCTCCCGTGTTTGTCTGCTCAAGAGCAGACAATCCGCTCTCAGCCACCTCCAGGCGTGGACCGTCGGCTCCGGAGCAATCATTCGAACATTTGGCATCTTCTTCGCGCCGATGTCTGCCGTCAGGGCTCATGAGACAGATCGGAGGAGTTGAGGAAGGGAGCGTTTCTGGCTGATCTCGTTCAGCGAGGACATGCAGATGAACCAGAAGTCGTCCACCTCGCCATCGCCGTCCGAGCGGCTGGTCAAGGACATCCGCCGGGCAGCCCGGAAGCACTACTCGGCCGAGGACAAGATCCGCATCGTGCTGGATGGCCTCCGCGGCGACGCCAGCATCACCGAGCTGTGCCGTCGCGAAGGCATCGCCGAGAGCATGTATTACAGTTGGTCCAGGGAGTTCCTGGAGGCAGGCAAGCGCCGCCTGGCTGGCGATACCGCGCGTGCCGCGACGACCGACGAGGTGAAGGGCCTGCGGCAGGAAGCGCGCGCGCTCAAGGAGGTCGTGGCCGAACAAACGCTCGAGCTCCGGCTGCTCAAAAAAAGCATGATCGGGGGTGGGGACGGCCCCGAATGAGGTATCCCGCGTCCGAGAAGCTGGAGATCATCCGGCTCGTCGAGCAGTCGCACCTGCCGGTTCAGCGCACCCTGCGGCAGATCGGCGTGTCTCGCGCCACCTTCTACCGCTGGTATGACCAGTATCGGGAGGGTGGTCCGGAGGCGCTGGAGGACCGGCCATCACGTCCGGACCGGGTTTGGAACCGCATCCCCGACGAGGTGCGCAGCCGGATCATCGATCTGGCGCTGGAGGCCCCGGAGCTGTCGCCACGCGAGGTCGCCGTGCGGTTCACCGACACCCAGGCCTACTTCGTGTCCGAGGCGTCGGTCTACCGGCTGCTCAAAGCCCAGGACCTGATCACCAGCCCGGTGTTCATCGTCATCAAGGCAGCCGACGAGTTCCACACCAAGACCACGGCGCCGAACCAGCTCTGGCAGACGGACTTCACCTACCTGAAGGTGATCGGCTGGGGCTGGTTCTACCTGTCGACCATCCTCGACGACTTCTCGCGATACATCATTGCCTGGAAGTTCTGCGCCACGATGACGGCCGACGATGTGACCAAGACGTTGGAGCTTGCCTTGGCAGCCTCAGGCTGCGACCAGGCGCGTGTTCGGCACAAACCCAGGCTGCTGACCGACAACGGGTCGAGCTATATTGCCATTGACCTCGCCGACTGGCTCGACAAGAGGAAGATCGAGCACATTCGCGGCGCACCCTGCCATCCTCAGACACAGGGGAAGATCGAGCGCTGGCACCTGACGCTCAAGAACCGGATCCTGCTCGAGAACTACTATCTGCCCGGTGACCTCACCCTGCGGATCGAGGCGTTCGTCGACGACTACAACCACCGGCGCTACCACGAGAGCCTGAAAAACCTGACCCCCGCAGACGTCTACTCCGGCAGGGGCCAGACCATCCTGCTCGAGCGCGAGCGCATCAAACGGAAAACCATCCAGCACCGACGCTTGCTCCATCAGAGCCAAGCCGCCTAAAAAGCAACCCAAGGTCAGACAGAGCCTCCGCTCAATCCTTCCTCCGCCTGTCCCAAATGCTTCGACGACGGACACTTGTACTGCCCTCGGTTAGAGAGACATCTATCAGGAGCCTACGCAGCGATGGCGACGGCTGAAAGCTGATCCTGTCTGACCTGGTTCGGTGAGCGGTAGCCGAGGCGCTGGACGAGCCAGGTGGTGTTGTAGGTGTCGCGGAACGCGAGCAGCGCCAGCCTGAGGTCCTCGACGGTGTCGAAGGTGCGGATCCAGAGCAGGTTCTCCTTCAGGGTGCGGATGAAGCGCTCGGCGCAGCCGTTGCCCTCGGGTGCCCGGACAAAGGCGGGCGAGCTCTGGATGCCAAGGAAGCGCATCTCCGTCTGGAAGGTGTCGGACATGTACTGGCTGCCGTGGTCGTGGCGGACGGCCAGACCACGGGCGACGTCCTTGCCGATCGCGCCGAAGTGCCGCCGCACGCCCTGGCGCAGCGGCTCGAGCGCCTCGAAGCGGGTGCCACGCCGGGCGGCATGGATGCCGACGCATTCGGCGTTGTGGTGGTCGATCGCGACGAACACCGCGACCTGTCCCTCGGCGGTCCAGGTCGTGGTCATGTCGGTGCCCCACATGGTGTCGAGGCTGTCGGGAATGATGGTGCCGTCGTGGTTGCGTGGCCCACGCGGCCGCCCCGCCCGTCCGGGTGCCAGCAGGTCGTTCTCGCGCATCAACCGCAGCACCCGACGCAAGGACGTGCGGATGCCGCCGATCCGCAGCCGGGCCCAGACCTTGCGGTGGCCTTCGCCATGGAAGGGGCTCTCGGAGAGGACACCCCGGATCCGTTCCAGCAGCGCCGCATCGGGCATCAGGCCTGCGGGACCTGGCCGCTGCCGCGCTGGCGCCAGATGGCGGTGCCGGTAGACGTTCGCTCTCGCGCTGCGCCAGACCCGGCAGACGCGGGCCAGGCCGTAGGGCTTGCCGTTGCTCGGCGACAGCATGCGGCTCATCGCCTCAGCCGCCGGCGGGCCAAAGGGCCGCCATTGCCCTCCAGCAGCGCGATCTTCTGCTCGAGAAGCTCCGTCTTGAGCAGCATCTCGCCCAGCCGCGCCTTGAGGCGGTCGCTCTCGCGCTCCTCGCCATCCGAGGGCTTGCTCGTCAGGCTGGCCTCGCCACCGTCGAGAAAGGCGTTGCGCCAGCCGCTCAGCGTCGCCGCGGTCACGCCCAGCGAGCGCGACACCGTGTCCAGGTCCTCGCCTCGCAGGAGGCACAGCACCGCGTCGCGCTTGCGCCGCCGCGACATGCGCCCGCCACGTCCCGCGGCCACGGTATCCATCTGCTGTGTCATCATCGTTCATCCCTCTCGCCGATACCGTCCGCTTGCGGGATGTCTCATTCAACCGTGGGGCGGAGGACACTGAATGAGTCCCCTACCTATGCTAGCGGATGCCATGCTCATAATGTCGGGATCGGTAGCCGATGGCCTTCTTGCCTTCGACGAACCGGATGCATCTCCTCCATTCTGCTGAAGCTTCCAAGGCCTCGAATGGAGCGGCCGTACAGGCCTGTTCGCGAGTGATCATGAAATCAGAGCGTGTCGACGATGTGCTGCCCTTGGCCTCCTATACCGCGCTGGGCGACGGACGCAGCGTTGCCCTGCTCGGCGCTGACGGGGCGATCGACTGGTGGTGCCTGCCCAGTCTCGACAGCGTGCCGTTCCTCGATCGTCTCATCGCGGGTGCGGCTGGCGGGTGCTTCTCGATCACCCCCACGGACCCTTTCACGGTGGAGCGCCGCTACCGTCCGGACAGCAACGTGCTGGAGCAGACGTTCTTGACCTATAGTGGGCGCGCCCGGATCACCTCCTCGCTGAACAGCGGGATCTCCGGGCGCTTGCCCTGGACCGAGCTGGCGCAGCGGGTCGAGGGGATCGATGGTGAAGTAGCATTCGAGGTGGAGCTACGGCTCGGCCGGCGCCTTGAGCGCTCGACGCCCTGGCGCGAGGTCAGTCTGCATGGGGACGTGATCCACGTTGATGGCATCCTGTGCGCCTTCCGCAGCTCCACCGACGTGCAGCGGACGGTCGAGGAGGACGACCGGATCATGGCTACCCTCAGCACGCGACCCGACTCGCGCAGCGTGATCGCCCTGCTCGCCTCCCATGACGAGCCGCTCATCCTGCCGTCGATCAACGCCATCGACGCGCGGATCGACCGGTCCGACCAAGCCTGGCGGGAGTGGGCAAACGACCTGGAGGTCGAGGGTCCCTACATGGCAACGCTGCGCCGCAGCGCGCTGGCGCTCAAGCTGCTGCTGTTCTCGCCGACCGGTGCGATCGCGGCGGCCGCGACTAACGGCCTGCCGGAGCGGATCGGCGGCAAGAAGAACTACGACTACCGCTACGGCTGGCTGCGCGATGCAGCCTACACGATCAAGGCGTTTCTCCGCGTCGGTGCGGTGGAGGAGGCCAAGGCCGCCTTCTCCTGGATGACGGCGACGATCAACCGGCACGACGGGCTGCACATCATGTACAGCCTCAACGGCGAGCTGGCGCCGGAGCAGGAGCAAGTCGACCTTCCGGGCTACCGGGGGAGCGTTCCGGTGTTGCGCGGCAACCAGGCGCGCGAGCAACTGCAGCTTGGCGTCTATGGCGACATCCTTGAGACGGCAGCCCTGTTCGTCGAGCAGGGGCACGTGCTCGACCTGGTCACGCGCCGGCTGCTTGCCGATCTCGCCAACCAGTGCGCCGACGGGTGGGGCCGCAAGGATGCCGGCATCTGGGAGCTGGAGCAGCCCGAGTGTAGGCGCCGGGACGACACTCCCCAGAAGTGCCGACTGAAATTTCCCCAGGTG
>CAXTOC010000140.1:0-7254 GCA_964245725.1 uncultured Acetobacteraceae bacterium
CGCCGGGTCGGCGAGCGTGGTCGCGACGGTGCAGGCGGCGACCCGGGCGAAGCCGTGCCGGTAGATCGAGCCGAACGCCGCGGGCGCCCCCGACCGGTCGAACTCCGGGGTGCTGCGGAACTCTGGAGGGTCGCCGACGCTGCCTGCCATGGGCGATGTCATGGGCTGACCCTCGGGTCCGCGCAAGGGAGGCGGGACTTATTTTTCAAGAGCTTCACCAAAAACATCGCATCTTCCGAGCAGGGAGAAAGCGTGTAGAATCAGGGACTAGATGAATATCACGCGAGAGTCTGCCGCCATGAGACGTACCCAGCCGTGACTCGGGCTGTATCGATCATCGGCGCAGGCCCGGGCGGTCTCGCCAGCGCCATGCTGCTCGCCAATGCCGGCGCCGACGTCACCGTGCACGAGCGCCACGCCGAGGTCGGCGGCCGCTCCGGCACCATCAGGGCCCACAGCGCGCAGGGGCGGTTCCAGTTCGACATCGGACCGACCTTCTTTCTCTATCCGCGCATCCTGTCCGACATCTTCGCCGAGTGCGGCCGCAGCCTGGAGAGCAGCGTCGAGCTGATCCGGCTCGATACCCACTACGACCTGCTGTTCGAGGACGGCGCACGCCTGACCGCCAGCAGCGACATCCCCGCCCTGCAGCGCTCGGTCGCCGGCATCTCGCCGCACGATGCGGCCGCGATCCCGGCGTTCCTGGCCGACAACCGCGCCAAGCTCGCGGCGTTCCGGCCGGTGCTGGAACGTCCGTTCCATGGCTGGCGCGACCTGCTCACCCCGGACATGCTGCGCGCGCTGCCGCTGCTGCGGCCGGGGCGCTCGGTGGAGACCGACCTCAAGCGCTTCTTCTCCGATCCGCGCATCCGGCTCGGCTTCTCGTTCCAGAGCAAGTATCTGGGCATGTCGCCCTATCGCTGCCCGAGCCTGTTCACCATCCTCGCCTTCATGGAGTACGAGTTCGGCATCTTCCACCCGCGCGGCGGCACCGGCTCGGTGATGACGGCGATGGCCGACGCGGCGCGCCGCATGGGGGTCCGGTTCAGGCTCAACGAGCCGGTGCGCGAGCTGCTGTTCGAGGGCCGGCGGGTCACCGGGCTGCGCACCGACCGGGGCGTGCAGGCGGCCGACGCGGTGGTGCTGAACGCCGACTTCCTGCGCAGCATGAACACGCTGGTGCCGAACCGGCTGCGCCGCCGCTGGACCGACCGCAAGATCGCCCGCAAGCGGCTCTCCTGCTCGACCTTCATGCTCTATCTCGGCATCCAGGGCGAGCTGCCGGAGACCGCGCACCACACCATCTTCCTCTCCAAGGACTACCGGGAGAACTTCCGCGAGATCAACGAGGGCAAGACGCCGCCGAAGACCCCCTCCTTCTACATGCAGAACGCCTGCGTCACCGATCCGACCCTGGCGCCGCCGGGCTACTCGACGCTCTACGTGCTGGTGCCGGTCGGCCATACCCGCGAGGGCGGCACCGACTGGAGCCCCGCCGAGCGGGCGCGCTACCGGGCGCTGGCGCTGCGGCGGCTGGCGCAGGCCGGCCTGCCGGACATCGAGCGGCGCATCGTGTTCGAGAAGATCGTCACCCCGGACGACTGGGAGAGCGGGCTCGACGTGCATCGCGGCGCGGTGTTCAACCTCGCCCACTCGCTGCCGCAGATGCTGCACCTGCGCCCGCGCAACCGCTTCGAGGACCTCGACGGGGTCTACCTGGTCGGCGGCGGCACCCACCCGGGCAGCGGCCTGCCGGTGATCTTCGAGGGCGCGCGCATCAGCGCCCGGCTGCTGGCGCAGGATCTCGGGCTGCGCTCGGTGCCCACCGAGATGAGATGGGCGGACCAGCCGATGACGCCGGCGGCGGCGGTCTCGCCGGCGGCGGCCTACGCAGAGAGGACATCAGGGTGAACCTGTCCAGGAACCGGCTGCAGCCGGTCGGCGTCATCGGCAGCGGCCTCGGCGGCCTCGCCGCCGCCTGCACGCTGGCGGCGCGCGGCCACCGGGTCGTGCTGTTCGAGAAGAACCCCTGGCTCGGCGGCAAGGCGGCGCAGCACCAGGCGGAAGGCTTCCGCTTCGACATGGGGCCGACCATCCTGACGGTGCCCTCGGTGCTCGAGCGCATCTTCGCCGAGGCCGGGGAGCGGATGGACGCGCATCTCGACCTGCGCCGCATCGACCCGCAGTGGCGCTGCTTCTTCGAGGACGGAGCGGTGCTCGACCTCGACCAGGACGCGGTGGCGATGGGGCAGCGCCTGCGCGCCTTCTCGCCGGACTCGGAGGCCGGCTACGCCGACTTCCTGGCGATGAGCGAGAAGCTGCACGAGGTGAGCCGGAAATTCTTCTTCTGGCGCTCGGTCGAGGACATCGGCGACACGCTGGACCTGCGCAAGAACATGGATCTCGACACGCTCCGCGACGTGCTGAGCCTGCGCATGGGCTCGACGGTGGCGGCGCAGATACGCAAGCGGGTGCCCGACGAGCGGGTCTCGCAGATGCTGGACCATTTCGTCCAGTATGTCGGCTCCTCCCCATACCTGGCCCCGGCGGTGCTTTGCTCGATCGCGCACATGCAGACCCAGGAGGGGGTATGGTACCCGATCGGGGGCACCCGCGCGGTGCCCGACGCGCTGGTCGCGCTGGCGCAGCGGCTCGGCGTCGACCTGCGCACCGAGACCGGCATCGCCCGGATCGAGCGCGAGGAGGGCCGCAAGCAGGGTGCCGTGTGCGGCGTCGTGACCGAGGGCGGCGAGCGGATCGCGCTATCGGCGGTGGTGTCCAACATGGACAGCGTGCGCACCTATCGCGAGCTGATCGGCGGCGAGACCGGCCGGCGCTTCACCCGGCGCAAGCGCGAGCCGGCCTGCTCCGGCGTGGTGCTCTATCTCGGCCTGGACCGCGCCTACCCGCACCTGGCGCACCACGACTTCGTGTTCTCCCGCGACGCGCGCGAGGAGTTCGACTTCATCTACGGCCGCGGCGAGCCGGCGCCGGATCCGACCTGCTACATCGCCGCCCCCAGCCGCACCGAGCCCGGCGTGGCGCCCGACGGCGGCGAGGCGCTCTACGTCCTGGTGCACGCGCCCTACCTGCGGCCGCACCACGACTGGAAGGCGATGCTTCCGGCCTACCGGCAGGTCATCTTCGACAAGCTGGCGCGCACCGCCGGCCTGACCGACCTGCAGTCGAGGATACGCACCGAGCGCGTGCTGACGCCGGCCGACATCCACGAGCGCTACCGCGTGCTCGACGGCGCGATCTACGGCCTGGCCAGCCACGGGCGCTTCCTCGGCGCCTTCAAGCCAGGCAACCGCTCGCGCGAGGTGGAAGGGCTGTACCTCGCCGGCGGTGCCGCGCATCCCGGGCCCGGCATGCCGATGGTGATGATGTCGGGCTGGATCGCGGCCGACAGCCTGGACCAGGACCGCCGCTCGAACCGCCCGTCCGGTGAGGTCAGGGCGGGCGAGGCCACGACGGGAGAGGCCAGGGCCGGCGCGGCCAAGCAGCCGGACATGGCGCTGCGGAGCGTCTGACGTGACCGGCGGGCGCCGCGCCGGCCCGGTGGCGTTGCGGGCGGAGCTGCTGTGCCGGCGGTTCAGCTGCTACCTGGGGTTGCGCCTCGCGCGCGCGTTCCACGCGGTGCGGCAGTCGGGCACGCTCGCGGAGCTGCCGCGCGACCGGCCGGTGATCGTGTACGGCAACCATCCCTCCTGGTGGGACCCGGCGCTGTACATGGTGCTCGCCGACGGCCTGTTCCGCGGCCGGCCCGGCTTCGGGCCGATGGACCAGGAGTCGCTGGCCCGCTACGGCTTCTTCAGGAGGCTCGGCGTGTTCGGCATCGACAAGCGCAGCGTCGCCGGGGCGCGCCGCTTCCTCGAGGTGGCGCGCGACGTGCTGGAGGGCTGCCGCGGTCCCGGCGGCCGGGCGATGATCTGGGTGACGGCGGAGGGCGACTTCACCGACCCACGGCAGCGGCCGCTGGCGCTGCGCGCTGGCATCGCGCATCTGGCGCGCGTCGTGCCGGATGCGCTGCTGCTGCCGCTGGCCGCCGAATACGTGTTCTGGAACGAGAGCCGGCCGGAGCTGCTGTTCCGCTTCGGGCCGCCGCTCGAGGCCGACCCGTCGTTGCGTCCGGCCGAGTGGATGCAGCGGCTGCAGGACGCGCTGGCGCGCGAGATGGACACGCTGGCCGCGGACTCGATGAGCCGCGAGGCCGCCCGCTTCCGCTCGATCCTGCGCGGCAGCGCCGGCAGCGACGTCGTCTACGACCTGTATCGCAGCGGACGCGCGCTGCTCTCCGGCCGCCGCTTCTCGGCGGCGCACGAGGAGGAGGCGTGAGCCCGCTCACCCTGCTGGCCTGGCTGTCGCTTGGGCTGGCGCTGCTGCCGATGCTGATCGCGCTGAGCAACTTCGCCTTGCTGCGCGCGCCGCCGCTGGCCGCGACGATTCCCGCGATCTCGGTGCTGATCCCGGCGCGCAACGAGGCGGAGCATATCGGCCCAGCGGTCGCCGCGGTGCTGGCGAGCCGGGCCTGCGAGCTCGAGTTGCTGGTGCTGGACGATCACTCCACCGACGCCACGCCGGCGATCCTCGCCGCGGTGCGCGACCCGCGTCTGCGGGTGATCAGCGGGCCGAGCCTGCCGCCCGGCTGGTCCGGCAAGCAGCACGCCTGCGCCAGCCTGGCGCGCGAGGCGCGTCATCCGCTGATGGTGTTCGTCGATGCCGACGTGGTGCTGGCACCCGACGCGCTGTCGCGCATGGCCTCGATGATGCAGGCGCAGCCGGAGCTCGGGCTCGCCAGCGGGTTCCCCCGGCAGATCACGCGCAGCTGGTCGGAGTGGCTGCTGCTGCCGCTGATCCACCTGCTGCTGCTCGGCTACCGTCCGCAGATCCTGGACCGGGATCCGCGCGTCGCCGGCTTCGCCGCCGGATGCGGCCAGCTCTTCATCGTCCGCCGCGATGCCTACCGGCGCACCGGCGGCCACGCGATCATCCGCGCCTCGATGCACGACGGGCTGAAGCTGCCGCGTGCGTTCCGCGCCGCGGGCTTCGCCACCGGGCTGTTCGACGCCACCCACTTCGCGCGCTGCCGCATGTACACCCGCTTCGCCGAGGTGTGGGAGGGGCTCAGCAAGAACGCGACCGAGGGGATGGCGACGCGGCGGGCGCTGCCGCTCTGGACCCTGCTGCTCGGCGGCGGCCACGTGCTGCCGTTCCCGCTCGCCATGCTGTCGCCGGGCCCGGTCAGCTATGCCGCCTGCGCGCTGAGCCTGGGCCTGCGGGTCCTGCTCGGGGTGCGCTTCAGGCAGGATCCGCGCGGCGTGCTGCTCAGCCCGTTCGGCGTGGCGCTGATGCTGGTGCTGCAGTGGAGCGCGCTGTTCCGCGCCGCGCGCGGGCGTCCGGCGACTTGGCGCGGCCGCGCCTATCCGATGCAGTGAGGCGATGAGAGCGCGATCCCTGCTGGCGGCATTCGTCGCGAGCTGGCTGCCCGCCGCCGGCGCGTCGGCGGCGGCGCTGCGGATCACGGTGCGCGAGGTGCGCAGCGACCGCGGCACCCTGCGCATCGGGGTGTGCCGCAAGGACGAGTTCCTGTCCCAGGCCTGCGCCTACCACGCCGTGGTCCCGGCGCGACGGGGCGAGGTCAGCACGCAGATCACGGGGATCCCGCCCGGCCAGTACGGCGTCGCGGTGTTCCAGGACCGGGACGGCTCGGGACGGCTGAAGCGGAACTTCATCGGCGTGCCTCAGGAGGATCTGGGCTTCTCGCGGGATCCATCCCTCTCCTTTGGTCCGCCTTCCTTCTCCAGCAGCGTGATCACGATCGGTCGCGACGACCTGCGGATCGCGGTGACGCTGCGTCACTTCGGATCCTGAACCCAGCGAGGCACACCATGCGACATCCACTGCGCGCCGTCCTCATCCTCGGCGTGATCCTCGCCGCCCTGCCGGCGGTCGCGGGCGCCCAGCCGGTCGCACCGGGCTATCGCGGGCCGCCGCCACGGCCGCTGGTGCGCCCTCCCTACCATCACCGGCATCATCGTCCCTACCGCAGGCCGGTGCGCCCCTACTGAGGCGCATCCGCGGGCTGGAACCACGACGGTGCGCGAGCGTTACGACTACGGCTGCTGAGTTCGCGACCACCGGAGGGCTGCCGTGGAATTGCTGCACTGGACCCTGATCTTCCTCGTCGTGGCGCTGGTCTGCGCCGCGCTCGGCTTCGGCGGCTTCGCCGCCACCTTCGCCGGCATCGCCAAGATCCTGTTCTTCATCTTCCTGGTGCTGTTCGTGGTCAGCCTGCTGTTCGGGCGCAGACGGCGCACCGGGCTGTGAAGCGCGCTACAGGATCTCGCTGGCCGCGATCGCGGCACGGCATCCCGCCTTGATCAGCCGCGACATCACGCGGTAGGCGGGAGCGAGCTCGGCCTCGTTGGCGAGGCCGATCTCGCGATGCTCGAGCTCCTCGAGGCGGAACTGCTCGATCGTGCCGCGCAGCTCCTGCTCCTCCTCGTCCAGGCTCGCCGCCTGCTGCGCGTAGTGCTCGTCGATCGCCTCCTCGACCGCGACCGTGCAGGCCATCGCCGCGCGCTCGCCGATCGCCGCGGTCACTGCGCCGAGCGCGAAGCCGGCCACGTGCCACAGCGGCAGCAGCGCCGTCGGGCGCACCCGCCGCCTGCCGATCAGGGCGGTGAACACCTCCTTGTGGTGCGTCTCCTGGGCCATCATGTGGCGCAGCAGATCGGCCTTGTCGCCGCGCCCCAGCACGGCGAGCTGGCCCGCGTAGATCCGCTCGGCGCCATACTCGCCGGCGTGATCGACGCGTATCATCCGGCTCAGCCGGGTGGCTCGGTCCGGCTGGCCGGGCTGCACGCCCCCTGTTTCGCTCCTCAGGCTCTCGCTCATGATGGTCTCCGGCTGCGTGCCGCGATCCCGATCGAGAGGGACGCCAGCGCCGCATAGATCAGGTCGAGGGACGACATCGACAATGGCAGGAACGCGAACAGCCGGTTCGGGCTGTCGCACGGCTTGGCCGGACGCAGCGGCATCGCGGCCAAGCGCTGCGCCATGCTGCCGGCGTGGAAGTGCGGCGCCGTGCAGGCCGGCCAAGGATCGGGCCACCATCCCTGCTCCACGCCGAGGTGGGTCAGCGACAGCGCGAGCGAGGCCGCGAGCGGCAGGGCGCAGCAGAGCAGCACCAGCCGCGCCACGCGCCGGGGCGCCACCGCGGTGGCCAGCAGCGTCGAGACGCCGAGCAGG
>CAXTOC010000141.1:0-6575 GCA_964245725.1 uncultured Acetobacteraceae bacterium
AGGATAGACATCGTGGTCGCCAGCGGCGTCGCGAGCTCGGTCACCGGGGGGACCGCCGGCAGCACCCTGACCCTGGTGCAGGAGGGCGGCAGCTACGACCTCACCAACAAGGGCGGCAGCACGACGGTGGTCGCCGATGCCGCGCCCGGCACGATCCAGGGTGGCGCCGCCGGCAGCACGCTGGTCGCCTTCCTGCGGGGCCAGCCCACCACCTATATCGGCGGCTACGGCCGCGACGAGATGATCGGCGGCAGCGGCAACATGACCGTCATGGGCGGCCAGGGCGGCAGCCTGACCGTGTTCGGCGGCTCCGGCACGATGGACTTCCAGGGCGGCACGCACGACCTCGAGACGGTGGTCGGCGGCGCCGGTGCGGAGACCATCCACGCGGCGGCCAGCGGCGGCGACTATTTCGGCGGCTCCGGCGGCAGCCAGATGTTCGCGACGGGTGCTGGCACCTTCCTGATCGGCGAGGTGGGCGGCGACGTGCTCACCGCGTCCTCGTTCGGCGGCGACGGATTGGTCGCGGGCGGGGGCAACGAGACCCTCAACGGCGGCGGCTCGACCTGGGAGAACGTGCTGTTCGGGGGTTCGGGCAGCGACACCGTGATGCTTGGCCACGGTGCGGACAGCTTCGTCGGCGGCTCCGGCGCGGCCACCATCGAGATCGGCTCCGGCAACGCCGACCTGTTCGTGGGGTCGGGTGCGGAGCGGTTCAGCTTCGCCGCCGGCCGCACCGGCGGCAGCGACGTGATCAGCGGCTTTCGCGTCGGCACCGACCATCTGCGGCTTTCCGGCGGCCTCGCCGTCGCCGGCAGCAGTTCCGGCGGCGGCATGACCTCGATCCGCCTGACCGACGGCACCCAGATCCACCTCGCGGGCGTCGCCGGGGTGCCGCAGGCGAGCCTGTTCGGCTGACGCGCCCGGCCACCGTTCCGCGTGCCGCCGCGGCCGATTTGATGGTATCGCAGGGACAGCGCGCAGCACGCGCGTCGTCCCTGCCATCGCCCATCAGGAGGTTGTCCGTATGGCACTCAAGGCTCCAGCGCTCCACACGCCAGGATGGATCGGCGAGTTCCGCGCCTTCATCATGCGCGGCAACGTCGTCGATCTCGCGGTCGGCATCATCATCGGCGCCGCCTTCACCGGCATCGTCAACAGCCTGGTCAAGGACGTGTTCACGCCGGTGATCGGCCTGCTGGTCGGCGGCATCGACTTCGCCAACATCTTCTTCACCCTCAAGGGGCCGCATCTCGGCACCCTGGCCGACGCGCAGAAGGCCGGCGCGGTGACGATCAATGTCGGCCTGTTTCTCAACGCCGTGATCCAGTTCCTGATCGTCGGCCTGGTGATCTTCTGGGTGGTCAAGCTGCTCACCCGCCTGCACGTGCGCGAGGACGCCAAGCCGCTGCCGACCGCCAGCGAGACGCTGCTCGCCGAGATACGCGACCTGCTCGCCGTCCGCCCGGCGGTCGCCGAACCGGCGGCCGCAGCACCGGTCGTCACGCCGCGCTGATGACGATCTTGCCGAAGTGGTTGCCGCCCTTGAGGTGGTGCAGCGCCGCCGGCACCTCGTCGAAGCCGAAGCTGCGGTCGATCACCGGACGCAGCGACAGCGTCCCGATCGCCCGGTTCATCGCCTCGAACATCGCGCGCGATCCCACCAGGATGCCGCGCAGCGACAGCCGCCGGAACAGGATCGCCGAGGGATCGATCTCCGCACGGCCGGTCAGCACGCCGATGATCGCGATCCGGCCGCCCGCGCGGGCCGCCTGCATGGAGCGCGACAGGGTTCCCGCACCGCCGACCTCGACCACCAGGTCGACCCCGCCCTTGCCGGTGAGCCGACGCACCGCGTCCTGCCACTCGGGGTCGCGGACGTAGTTGATCGTCTCGGCCGCACCGAGGGCACGGGCGCGCTCGAGCTTGGCGTCGCTCGAGGAGGTGCAGATCACCCTGGCGCCCATGCCGCGGGCGAACTGCAGCGCGAACATCGACACCCCCCCGGTGCCCTGCACCAGGACCGTGCTGCCGGCGGCGACGCGCCCGAACGCGACCAGCGCGTGCCAGGCGGTGAGCGCCGCGCAGGGCAGGGTCGCCGCCTCCTCGAGAGAATACTCGGGCGGCACCGGCATCGCGCCGCGCTCGTTCAGCACGACGTACTCCGACAGCACGCCCTCGATGCCGCCGCCGCGCGCCGAGCCGGCGCCGAGATGCGACAGCTCGCCGTCGTCCCAGTCTGCGAAGAAGCAGCCGGCCACCCGGTCCCCTGGCTTGAAGCGGCGCACCGCGTCGCCGACCGCGACCACCTCTCCGGCGCCGTCGGACAGCGGCACCAGGTCCGGCGGGGTCGGCGAGCCGTAGCGCCCCTCGGCCAGCATCAGGTCGCGATAGTTCAGCGAGAAGGCCCGCATGCGCACCAGCATCTCGTGCGGGCCGGGCTCCGGCTCCGGCGCCTGGAACTGCCGCACGGCATCCACGCTGTTCCCGGTGATACGATACTGCCTCATCCCGTCATGCCTCCGCTTCGCCATCCCCCATCTCGAAGGACCAAGATCTTGTTGCACCCGGGCCGTTCGTGACGAAAGGTGGCGCGAAGCGCGGCCTGCTGGCGGCAGCGCTGCTCGGCCTCGCCGGCTGCCGGGGCGGCGGCGCGGCCGTGGCACCCGACCTCGATGCCCGGCAGGGCGCGCAGCTGATCCTGATCGACTACGTGATCGCGCACGGCATGGCGGAGAGCTACCTGATGTCGGGGCGCGCGACACCGGCGAACCTGGTCGAGCTGGTGCGCTACGACCATGCCGCCCTGCTGGCGATCAGTGGCAGCCAGGCGGATCCGAGCCGGGTGTCGCTGGTGCAGTCCGCCGCCGCCGTGCGCGCGCTGCTGGACTACACCACCAGGATGGACATCGCGGCCGCGCCGGCCCGGACCCCGCGCTACAGCAGGGCGCGGAGCGCTCCCTGAGCAGGCTGCTGAAAGATTCGTGAAGCGTCGGCGAAGAGTGGAAACCGTCTCAGGGAATGGACCTGGAGCCTGGGGCCTGCGGCCCCAGCGGGTCGAGGGCGGAGCCCTTGGCTTGCTTCCGCAGCCTGCTAGCGCGCGACGTCGCGGCGCAGGCGCCGGGCACCCAGCAGCAGCAGCAGCGGGGCGGCGATGAAGATCGACGAGGACGTGCCGACGACGATGCCGAACAGCATCACCCAGGCGAAGCCGGACAGGGTGGCGCCGCCGAAGATCGCCAGCGGCAGCGCGGCCAGGAACACCGTGGACGAGGTGCCGAGCGTGCGGTTCAGGGTCTCGTTGATCGACAGGTCGATCAGGGAGCGCAGGTCCATCGAGCGGTACTTGCGCAGGTTCTCGCGCACCCGGTCGTAGACCACCACCTTGTCGTTGGTGGAGTAGCCCAGGATGGTCAGCAGGGCCGCCACCATCACCAGGTCGAACTCGAACCGTGTCAGCGCCAGGAAGCCGATCGTCTTGGTGAGGTCGAGCAGCAGCGTGATCACCGCGCTGACCGCGAACTCCCACTCGAAGCGCACCCAGATATAGACCAGGATCATCAGCAGGCTGAGACCGAGGGCCAGCAGGCCGTTGCGGAACAGCTCCGATGACACCGAGGCGCCGACCGCGTCCGCGCGAAGCATCTGCGCGCCGGGCTGGGCGCGCGTGATCGCCGCGCGCACCCGGTCCACCAGGGATTGGGTGGCGGCCTCGCTGCCCGCACCGTGCCCCGCCGGCGCGTCGAGGCGGATTAGCACGTCGTCGTCGGCGCCGAACCGCTGCAGCCCCGCCGCCGGCACGTGCTGTGCGGCGAGGGCGGCGCGGATCGCGTCGAAGTCGGCGGGGCCGTGGGTGCGCGCCTCGACCACGATGCCGCCCTTGAAGTCGATGCCCAGCGACAGTCCGGGGGCGAAGAACAGCGCCACCGAGGCGAGCGACAGGAAGGCCGACGTGGCGAGCCCGATGAAGCGGCCGCGCATGAAGTTGATCTTGGTGCCCTCGGGCACGAAGCGGAGCAGGGGACGCAGCAGCATGGCCGGCATCAGACGGGCAGCAGCGCGGGTCGCGCGCGGGCATACCAGCGCACCATCAGCATGCGCGACAGCAGCAGGGTGGTGAACAGGGTGGTGACGATGCCCACCGTGATGGTGAGCGCGAAGCCGCGCACCGGACCGGTGCCGAACACGAACAGCATGACGTGGGCGAGCAGCGCGGTGGCGTTGCTGTCCAGGATGGTGCCGGTGGCGCGCTCGAAGCCGGCCTGCATCGCCGCCAGCGGCGTGCGGCCGCGCCGGACCTCCTCGCGTATGCGCTCGTTGATCAGGATGTTGGCGTCCACCGCCATGCCGAGCGTGAGCAGCATCCCGGCCATGCCGGGCAAGGTGAGCGTCGCCTGGAACAGCGACAGCACCGCCAGGATCAGCACTAGGTTGGCGAACAGGGCGAGGTTCGCGTACCAGCCGAACAGCCCGTAGAACAGCCCCATGAAGCCGATCACCAGCAGGAAGCCGACGGCGAGGCTGATGGCGCCCGCGCGTATCGAATCCGCTCCCAGCGACGGACCGATCGAGCGCTCCTCGATCACCGCGAGCGGTGCGGGCAGCGCGCCGGCGCGGAGCAGCAGGGCGAGGTCGGTGGCCTTCTGCGCGTCGAAGCTGCCGGTGATCTGGCCGCGCCCGGAGATCGCGCTCTGGATCACCGGCGCGCTGAGCACCTTGTTGTCGAGCACGATGGCGAGCCTGCGGCCGATATTGGACCGGGTGACCTCGCCGAAGCGTCGCGCGCCGGCGCTGTCGAAGGTGAAATCGACCGTCCACTGGCCGGACTGGGTATCCTGACCGGCGGCGGCGTTGGTCAGGTCGGCACCGTCCACCTCGACGTGGCTCAGCACCGCGACGCGCTGACGCGGGTCCTCCTGCATGGCCAGGAACTCGACTCCTGGCGGCGGCAGCCCGGAGACGTTTGCACCCTCGTCGACCAGGTGGAAGGTCATCTTCGCCGTGGTGCCGAGCAGCTGCTTGACGCGCTCGGGGTCGCTCACCCCGGGGAGCTGCACCACGATGCGGTCGTCGCCCTGCCGGGTGATCCCGGGGTCGACCGCGCCGGTGGCGTCGATGCGTCGGCGCACGATCTCGATCGACTGCGTCACCGCCTCGCTGGCGCGGGCGCGCATCGCCGCCTCCGACAGGGTCACTGCGATGCTGCCGTCCGGCTGGTCGGCGACGCTGAACTCGCCGCTCGAGGCGGTCGGCAGGGCGCGCAGCACAGACAGGTCGCGCGCGTGCTCGCTCTCGTCGCGCGGCGTGAAGCGCACGCGTCGGGCGGCAGGGTCGGTCGCCAGGTTGCGGTAGCCGAGCCCGGCGGCGAGCAGGCCCTGGCGCACGCCGTCGGTCAGACCCTCCAGCCGCTCGCGGGTGATCGTCGGCACGTCGACCTGCATCAGCAGGTAGGAGCCGCCGCGCAGGTCGAGACCCAGGTGGATCTGCCGCCAGGGCAGGAAGCGGCCGGGGGCGGCGAGGAAGTTCGGTAGGCAGAGCAGCAGGCCGAGCGCGCAGACGCCCAGCACCGAGGCGGTCTTGGCGCGGCTGTAGTACATCATGCTCGAGAAGGGCTCCGTGACCGGCGGGTGATGCCGGCGGGAACATGACGATGTGCTTCTCGGGATGCAACTTCTCCTGCTACCCAGGAGCCTCACGACGACGGCGGGATTCATGGCGATCGGGTTCGGCCGGCGGCGGTCCGAGGCGCAGGCTGATCGACGTGACGGACTGCGCGTCGGCATCGCGGGTGCGGGGCATTTCGGCCGCTTCCACGCGCTGAAGGTGGCCGCCGCTCCCCGCGCGGTGCTGGTCGGGCTGCACGATCCCGACCAGGCGCGCGCCGAGCTGGTGGCCTCCGAGGCCGGCGGGGTGCCGGTGCTGGCGCTGCCGGCGCTGCTGGAGGCGTGCGACGCGCTGATCGTCGCCGCACCGGCGGAGGCGCATTTCGAGCTCGCGGCGGCGGCGCTGCAGGCGGGACGGCACGTGCTGATCGAGAAGCCGATCGCCTCCAGCCTGGAGCAGGCGCACCGGCTCTCCACCCTGGCCGCCGAGCGTGGCCGGGTGCTGCAGGTCGGCCACCTGCTGCGCTACTCCGCCGAGCACGACGCGATCACCCGGCGCATCACCCGGCCGCTCTACATCGAGACGACGCGGCTGGCCCCGTTCAAGCCGCGCGGCACCGACGTGTCGGTGATCCTCGACCTGATGATCCACGACCTCGACCTGGTGCTGGCGATCGTCGACAGCCCGATCGAGAGCGTGGACGCGCTCGGCAGCGCGGTGAGCAGCGCCCACGAGGACATCGCCAACGCCCGGGTGCGCTTCAACAACGGCTGCGTGGCCACCATCACCGCCAGCCGCATCTCGCTGAAGACCGAGCGGCGCATGCGCCTGTTCTCCGAGGAAGGCTACCTGTCGGCGGATTTCGTCGCGCGCGAGCTGACCATGATCGGCCGCGAGCGCGGCGTGCCGCTGCCGGGCACCGGCGGGTTCAGGCGCGAGGTGGTGCGCTGGGAGGAGCAGGACACGCTGGC
>CAXTOC010000141.1:6585-7243 GCA_964245725.1 uncultured Acetobacteraceae bacterium
AGCACGCCGCCTTCGTCGCCGCCTGCCTCGACGGCGCGCCGGTGCTGGTCGACGCGCGTGCCGGCATACGCGCGCTGGAGGCGGCGACCGCGGTCACCGAAGGCATCGCGGAATCGCGCCGGCGCATGGAGCGCTCCGGCCTGATCCGCACCAGCTCGTAGCGTATCGGGGGTCTGGGGCCTCAGGCCCCAGCGGGTCAGGGCTGAGCCCTGCCTCGCTGCGTCGATCGGTCAGTCCGAGTGCAGCGCCAGGTCGCACCGCGCGGCGACGATGAAGTCGTTCTCGTGCAGCCCGCCGATGCTGTGGGTGTGCAGCGACAGGCGCACGTAGCCCCAGCCGAAGCCGATGTCGGGATGGTGGCCTGCCGCTTCCGCGACCGCCGCCACCCGGCTCACGAACGCGAAGGCGGAGGCGAAGTCGGCGAAGTCGTACTGTCGCTCGATCCGCTGGCCGCCGTCGCGCAGCGACCAGAGCGGCAGCTCGCATGCCAGCGCCTGCGCCGCCTCGGGCGGCAGCGGTGCCGATCCGCGGCGTCACGGCACGCAGCGTCGCCCGGCCAGCGGCGCGCTCATCGTGCCTCCGTGGTCTCGCGCAGCAGCTCGAGCTCGAGCCAGCGCTCTTCCGCCGCCGCCAGATCCGCCTCGTGGCGCAGCAGGGC
>CAXTOC010000142.1:0-7240 GCA_964245725.1 uncultured Acetobacteraceae bacterium
TAGCCTCCCGACCTCGGAGCGGCCTGCAGGCTCAGCCCCCCTGCAGCCGCATAGGCGGCCCGCGCGGCAGCTCGATCAGGATGGGGTCGCCCGGCCCGATCTCGCCGCCCGAGAGCACGACGCACATGATGCCGGCCTTGCGGATCAGGTTTCCCTGCGTATCGCGGTCCAGCACCGCTGCCATCAGACCAGGCTGGCAGCGGTTCAGCTGGCTGCAGGGGTTGCGCAGGCCGGTCACCTCCAGCGCGGCATCCGAGCCGACGCGCAGCCGGGTGCCGCGCGGCAGATCGAGCAGTGCCACGCCGCGGGTGGTGATGTTCTCGCCCATGATGCCGGGCGCGACGCCGAAGCCCGCCGCACGCAGCTCTTCGTGCAGCTCCTCGTGGATCAGGTGCACCTGACGCAGGTTCGGCTGCGTGGGGTCGCGCGCTACCCGCGACCGGTGCTTGACGGTCGCTCCCATGTGCGCGTCGCCCTGCACGCCGAGTCCGGCGATCAGCCGGATGCTGCGCTCGACCTGCTTGCTGAAGCCGTGCGCGGCGGCGCGGCTCACGCTGATGACGATACCCTCGCGCGAGATCCCGGGGCGTGAGAGCTTCTGCGCGATCGCTGCCATCGAGCCAGGATCGCGGCAGGCTGCCGCCCGATCAAGCGGGGCGGACGTCCGACCGCAGCGTGCCCGCCGAGCGGCAGGGCTTCGGCCGGCGAGCGCAGGTCTCAGGGCGGCCGGTTGGTGTCCGGCGCCCAGTACAGCAGCCGCCCGAGCAGCCGGTCGACCAGGACCCAGAGCAGGATCGCCATCAGCGCCAGCACGAGCAGGGCGGCGAACATCACGTCGGTCTGGATCCGCGCGTTGGCGTTGAGCATGACGTAGCCCAGCCCCGCGGACGCCCCCACCCACTCGCCGACCACCGCACCGATCGGCGCGATCGCGGTGGCGACGCGCAGGCCGGATCCAAACGCGGGCATCGCCGCCGGCAGCCGCACGTGCCGCAGGATCGACCAGGGCGAGGCGTTCATGGTGCGGGCGAGGTCCACCCAGCCCGGATCGGTGCGTCGCAGCCCGTCGGAGAAGGCGGCCGTGACCGGAAAGAAGATCACCAGGATCGCCATCACCACCTTCGAGGCCATGCCGAAGCCGAACCAGAGCACCAGCAGCGGCGCCAGCGCGAACACCGGGATCGCCTGGCTGAGCAGCAGCAGCGGCATCAGCCAGCGCTGCAGCAACGGCGAGAACACGATGCCGAGCGCGCAGACCCCGCCGAGCAGGGTCCCGGCAAGGAGTCCCAGCACGGTCTCGGACAGCGTCGTCAGCGTGCTCCAGAACAGCAGGACGCGCTGCTGCCAGAGCGCCGCCGCGACCGAACGCGGATCGGGCAGCAGATAGGCCGGGATGCCCGCGAGACGGCTGACCGCCCACCACAGCCCGATCAGGCCGAGCAGCGTCACCACCGGGCGCGAGACGTGCGACAGACGACGCATCATCTTGGTTCCAGCTCCGTCAGCACACGCATCAGGCGACCCTGGACGCGCAGCAGCTCCGCGTCGTCCGGCGCGCGCGGCGTCGGGCCGGCGATGGAGATCGGCGGCCCGAGACGCGCCGGATGGCCGGACAGGACGACGAGGCGATGGCCGAGCCGGCACGCCTCGAGCGGGTCGTGCGTGATCAGCAGCACGGAGCGGCCCTGCAGCAGCTCGGCCGCGAGATCCTGCACGCGCGCACGGGTGAAGGTGTCGAGCGACGAGAACGGCTCGTCCATCAGCACGATCGGACGATCCTCGTACAGCGTGCGCGCGATCGCTGCGCGCTGACGCATGCCGCCGGAGAGGGCGGCGGGAAGTGCCCGGGCACGCCCGGCGAGCCCGACGCGGCCGAGCAGGTGCATCGCGCGGTCGCGGTCCTGCCGCTCGCGCCGCAGCCTCGATCCGAGCATGACGTTGCCGATCACGTCGAGCCAGGGATAGAGCAGGTCCTGCTGCCCCATGTAGGCGATGCGGCCGGCGAGCGGCAGCCCGTCGCTCGCCGCGACCGCGCCCGCCGCCGGCCTCGCGCGCCCGGCGACGATCTTGAGCAGGCTGCTCTTGCCGACGCCGCTGGTGCCGAGCAGGACCACGAACGCGCCGCTCTCGACCTCGAGCGAAAGGTTCTCGAAGATGGTGCTGCCGTCGTAGCGGAGCGTGAGCCCCGCGATCAGCAGGCCAGGGGGCGGCAGCACGGGACGTTCTGCGTCCGGTATGCGCACGACGGCGTGGCCCCGGTCAGGCGGCGGCCAGGACGGTGGGTGCTGCTTGCGGCGCGCTCATCGCTCGAACGACCCGTCTCAGCCCTTGAGCCGCCCCTGCATGAAGGCCCCGATGTGCTCGTTGAGGAACAGCTCATCCGCAGGGCTCGCTCCGGCTCCTGCCGGATGGCCCCAGAGCGAGGGGATGGGCATGAAGACGCAGCGCTCGATGAAGTGCGACTCGTATCGCGCATCCTCCACCGGGAAATAGAGGTCGGTCGCCGAGGGCATGTAGAGCACGGGCACCTTGATCGAGCGGAGTGCGGCTTCCGTGTCGCCGTGGAACGGCACCGTGTCGCCGACATCGTGGCCCTCCCACGTCCGCATCTGCAGGATCAGGTTGTTCGCATCCGCTCCTCGGAAGAACTCCGCCTTGTAGTGATCGACGGCCTGCTGGAAGCTCGTCCCCGGCGGGGTCTCGGTGCGCCACAGCTCGCGTCGCCACCATTCCTGGGAGTAGAGCCAGCCCAGCCAGACCAGCGAGGTGGCCTCGATGCCGTGGACCGGCTCAGCGCCGTAGTTCCCGCCGTCGAACGCGGGGTCCATGGTCAGCGCCGCGATCTGCCCCTCGAGCCGGACGATGCCGTGGCCGTACGTCCTGGCGGTGCCGGACGTGGCGACGATGCGATCCATGAAATCCGGATAGCTGACCGCCCACTGCAACGCCTGCTGCGCGCCCATGGAGAAACCGATGACGGCGCGCAGGTGATGCACCTGCAGCTCGTCCACCAGCAGCCGGTGCACCGCCTCGACGTTGTCGCGGATCGTCGTCACCGGGAAGCGCGGCCCGTGGAACGGCTCGGCGGTGTTGCTGGGCGAGGAAGACCGGCCGTTGCCGAACAGCTCGCTGGTGACGAGGAACAGCGTCTTCGGGTCCAGCGCCTTGCCCGGTCCGATCAGCCACTCGTAGCCGTGCATGTCGGCCATGTAGTGCGAGGGCAGCAGGACCGCGTTGTCCCGAGCGGCGTTGAGCGTCCCGTAGGTGCCGTAGACGATCCGGGCCTCCGGCAGCACCGCCTTGCTCTCGGTGACGAAGTGCCGGATCACATATTCATGCTGGACCGGCTGCCCCGGCGTGGCGCCGGGTGCGGCGGAGACGTCGGCCGCGAGCAGGACCGACAGCGCAGCACCCGCGACGGTCGTCTTCATCTCGTCCTCCCTGAGCTCGCGTGCCTCATCCACGACGACCCTCGTGCCTGGCGGGGCCGGAGCGCCGCGCCAGCAGGTTGGCGACCAGCCCGGTCCAGCCGGTCTGATGCGAGGCGCCCAGCCCCTTGCCGCTGTCGCCGTGGAAATACTCGTGGAACAGCACCAGCCCGGCGAAATGCGGATCGTGCTGCATCATCTCGCACTCGCCGTGCGCGGGCCGCCTGCCCTCGGCATCCTTGAGGAACAGGCGCGACAGCCGGGCCGAGATGTCGTCGGCGATGTCGCGCAAGGTGCGGAGGTTCCCCGATGCGGTCGGGCATTCCACCAGAAAATCGCGGCCGTAGTAGTGGTGGAAGCGGTCCAGCGCCTCCACGATCAGGAAATTCATCGGAAACCACACCGGGCCGCGCCAGTTGGAGTTGCCGCCGAACATGTCGGTGCGGCTCTCTCCGGGCTCGTAGCCGACATGGATGCGCGCGCCGTCGCTGTCGAACAGGTAGGGGTTCTTCTCGTGGAACCGCGACAGCGAGCGCACCCCGTACTCGGACAGGAACTCGTCGGGATCGAGAACGCGCAGCAGCAGCCGCTTCATCCGGTGCCCGCGCAGCAGCGACAGCAGCCGCCGCTCGCCGAGGCCGGGCTCATCCCACCGCGACACCAGCTCGGCCAGATCCGGACGACGCATCAGGAACAGGTGCAGCCTGCGGGAGAACCGCGGCAGCCGACGCAGCATGTCCGGCTCCAGCGTCTCCACCGCGAACAGCGGTGTCAGCCCGACCATGGAACGCAGCTTGAGTTCGTGCATCCGCCCGTCGGGAAGGTTGAGCACGTCGTGGAAGAACTTGTCGGTCTCGTTCCACAGGCCGATCCCGCGCTCGCCGATGTCGTTCAGCGCCTGGGCGATGTAGAGGAAGTGCTCGAAGAACTTGCTGGCGATGTCCTCGAAGGCAGGGTCCTGCAGCGCCAGCTCGAGGGCGATCCGCATCATGTTGAGCGCGAACATCGCCATCCAGGCCGTGCCGTCAGTCTGGTCGAGGGTGCCCCCCATCGGCAGCGGCCGGGAGCGGTCGAACACGCCGATATTGTCGAGCCCGAGAAAGCCGCCCTGGAACACGTTGCGGCCCTGGTTGTCCTTCCGGTTCACCCACCAGGCGAAATTCAGCAGCAGCTTGTGGAAGATCTGCTCGAGGAAGCCGTGATCGCCCTGGCCGCCGTGCGCGTCGCGCTCCATCTGGTAGACGCGCCACGCCGCCCAGGCCTGCACCGGGGGATTGGAGTCGCCGAAGTTCCACTCGTAGGCGGGGATCTGCCCGTTCGGATGCATGTACGATTCCGAGGCGAGCAGCAGCAGCTGCTCCTTGGCGAAATCAGCGTCGATCAGCGCGAAGGTGACGCAGTGGAAGGCGAGGTCCCAGGCAGCGAACCAGGGATACTCCCACTTGTCCGGCATCGAGATGATGTCTTCGGCGTTCAGGTGCCGCCAGTCGTAGTTGCGGCCACGCCTTCGGCTCTCCGGGGGCGCCGGCAGGGTCGGATCGCCGCGCAGCCAGCGATAGACGTCGAGGTTGTAGAACTGCTTGTTCCACACCATTCCGGCCAGCGCCTGACGCTGCACCAGGCGCGCGTCGGGATCCGGGATGTCCCTCTGCAGGGCAGCAAAGAAGCGATCCGCCTCGGCGCGCCGGGTCTCGATCAGCGAGTCGAACCCGGCGAAGGGCGGGATGATCGGCTCGCCCCGCACCAGCCGCATCCGGATCGTCCAGCCCTGGCCCGGCTCCAGCTGCGCGCGATGCCAGGCGGCGCACTTGGTCGCCGGCCCCTCACGCCGCACCGCCTGCTCGCGGCCCTCCACCACGCAGGCATGGAAGCCGTCCTTGTAGACGCCCTCTCCCGGCGGCAGGCCGAGCACCAGCGGATTGCTCTCGTTCTCGCAGAACAGGATCTCCACGTCGGCCTCGACGTTGAACGTGTAGTGGCCGAGCATCCGATGCTCGGCGACCACGCAGCGTTGCCCGTAGCCGCGCATCGACGGCCTGGGATGGTTGTCGCGCCAGGCCCAGTGGTTGGCAAAGAACAGCTGCGGCAGCAGGTGCAGGACCGCCGGATCCGGCCCCCGATTGGTCGCGGTCACCCGCATCAGGATGTCGGCCTCGTCCGCCTTGGCGTACTCGATGACGATGTCGAAGTAGCGGTTCTCGGCGAACGCGTCGGTGTCGGTGATCTCGAATTCGCCGTCGTCGCGGGTGCGCCGCCAGCTCTCCTCGACCAGCCTCTCGTACGGAAAGGCGCGCTGCGGGTATTTGTAGAGCATGCGCAGGTAGGCGTGCGACGGCAGCGCGTCGAGATGCCAGTACAGCTCCTTGACGTCCTCGCCGTGGGTGCCCTGCGGCCCGGTCAGGCCGTACAGCCGCTCCTTGAGCATGCGATCCTGGCCGTTCCACAGCGCCAGCGACAGGCACAGGCGCTGCGTGTCGTCGCACAGCCCGGCGAGACCGTCCTCGCCCCAGCGATAGGCCCGCGCGCGCGCGTGCTCGTGCGGCACGTAGCCCCAGGCATCGCCGTTCTCGCTGTAGTCCTCGCGCACCGTGCCCCATTGCCGGTCGCTCAGGTAGGGTCCCCACAGCCGCCAGTTGCGCATGCCATGGCGATGTTCATCCAGACGCCTACGCTCGGCGTCGCGGGGCCTGTGGTCGGCGGAACGTGACCCGATCATCCGCCTATGAGGCGGAAATCGGCACGCCTCGTCAACGGCTTCTCAAGGCTTGGCGTCGGCCCGCCGGCTCGCGGCGCACTCGGGCCTGAAGCCGGTCGCCACGACGTAGAGCTCGCTGGACTGCTTGCGGCTCGCTGGCGGCTTGGCGTGCCGGACGCTGGCGAAGGCGCGCTTCATCGGCTCGAGCATCTGCTTCTCCGAGCCGCCTTGGAACACCTTGGCGACGAAGCCGCCCCCCTCTGCGAGCACCTGCAGGGCGAAGTCGAGCGCCAGCTCCGCCAGGGCGATGATGCGCAGGTGGTCGGTGGGGGCATGACCGGTCGTGTTCGGCGACATGTCGGAGAGCACGAGGTCGGCAGGACCGCCCATCAGCGCACGCAACCGCGCCGGGAGCGCCGGGTCGTTGAAGTCGCCCTGGATGATGCTGGCGCCCGGCACCGCCTCGACCGGGAGCAGATCCACGCCCACCACCTCGGCGGCGCCGCGCTGCACCGCCACCTGTGCCCAGCCGCCGGGTGCGGCCCCAAGGTCGACGACGCGCAGGCCGGGCCGGATCAGCGAGAACCGATCATCGAGCTCGATCAGCTTGAACGCCGCACGCGACCGCCAGCCCTGCTTGCGAGCCGCCAGCACGTAGGGGTCGTTGAGCTGACGCGACAGCCAGCGCTGCTGAGCCGCCGTGCGGCCACGCGCGGTGTGCAGGGAGACCGACTGCAACCGGTTGACCTGCGCCTTGCCGAGTGCCGAGTCCTTGCCGCCGTTCCGGTTCACGCCATCGATCCTTCGTGCCGGTCTGGGGAGGAGGAAGACGGTTGCCACCTTCGGCCGGCAATGCTACTTGCGCCGCGCACCGTGTAGCACGGCGCCGCCGCTTGGGGGATAGTTTAGCGGTAGAACTACCGGCTCTGACCCGGTCAGCCCTGGTTCGAATCCAGGTCCCCCAGCCAGCAGTCTCATATCGCAGGTCATCGGCAAGCGAAGCAGGCGATCGGCCGGGTGACGGCGGGTCGCCTGTGAAACCGTTTGCGTTTTGTCATCAAGGTTCTGGTTGCGGGGACAGGATTTGAACCTGTGACCTTCAGGTTATGAGCCTGAC
>CAXTOC010000143.1:0-2665 GCA_964245725.1 uncultured Acetobacteraceae bacterium
CTGCAGCTGCGCCGCGGCGAGTGCCTGGGCATCGTCGGCGAAAGCGGCTCGTGCAAGTCAACCCTGGGACGCGCGATCCTGCACATGCACCGCTACGAGGGCCGCATCCTGCTCGACGGGCGGGCGCTGGCGACCCTGCCCGCGGCCGAACGCAGGCGCGAGCGGCGGCGGGTGCAGGTGGTGTTCCAGGATCCCCGCGAGTCGCTCAACCCGCGGCTGCGCATCGGCGCCATCATCGCCGAGGCGCTGCAGCTCGGCGGCCTGCACGAGCGCACGGCCCTGCGCGAGCAGACGGCGTCGCTGCTGCGTCGGGTCGGACTCGATCCGTCGCTGGCCGAGCGTCTGCCACACGCGGTCTCGGGCGGCCAGGCGCAGCGCATCGCGGTGGCCCGCGCGCTCGCGGCGCGGCCGGACATCATCGTGCTGGACGAGCCCACCTCGGCGCTGGATGTCTCGACCCAGGCGATGCTGCTCAACCTGCTGCGCGACCTCAGCCGCGACGAGCGTCTGGCCTACGTGATGATCAGCCATGACATCGCCGCGATCTCCTGGCTCGCGGACCGGATCGCGGTGCTGCGGGACGGGCGCATCGTCGAGACCGCGCCGACGGCACGGCTCGCCGCCACCCCGCAGGATCCGTACAGCGCCGCCCTGATCGCCACCGCACCCCGGCTGCAGGACGTGCCGCTCGCGCGCGTCTCGCTCACCCGGAGCCGCCTACCAGCCGAATCCCGGCCCGAAGCCGACGCCCGGTCCGAAGCCGGGGCCCCACGCGCCCCAGTTCCAGGCGGGATCGGAATATAGCTGCGCCGTGGCCGCCTGCTGATCGGCGAGCCGCTGCTGCTGCAGATGCAGCCTGTACTGGCCGTAGGCCTGCTGCGAGCCGACATAGAGGCAGTCGCAGACCAGCGGGTCGGCATAGACGTAGGTCACGGTGTCGCCGTGCACGCGCTGCACGAAGCGGTGCGGCGGCAGGCGGTTGAGCATGTCCTGACGCTCCGGGGTGTTCGCCGGACGCACCACGAAACCGGCGGCCGCGAGGTTGTCCTCCTTGTGCTCGACGCGTTCCTGCGGGGTCGTGCAGGCCAGGAGCCCGAGGAGCGGCAGCAGCGCCAGGCCGCGTCCGCGACGCGCCAGAAGGCAGGTGTGTTTCGTCGTCATGCCGCTCTCCATCGTGCCGGTCCGCAGCGCGAACGTGACGGCGATGAGATGGATGCGGAACGCGTCACCGGCGGCTCAGCGCTTGGTGCCGGTGGCGATGTCGAGCCAGACCGCGAGCAGCAGGATCACCCCCTTGACGATCATCTGCCAGAACGTGTCGACGCTGAGCATCGACATGCCGTTGTCGAGGCTCGCCATGATCAGGGCGCCGATCAGGGCGCCGAACACGGTGCCGGAGCCGCCGCGCAGCGAGGTGCCGCCGATCACGCACGAGGCGATGGCGTCGAGCTCCTGCAGGCTGCCCGCCGAGGGCGAGCCGGCGGCAAGGCGGGCGGTGGTGGTGATGCCGGCGAACGCCGCCATCAGCCCCATCAGCGCGAACACCAGCAGCTTGACCCGCTGCACGTTGATCCCCGAAAGCCGGGTCGCTTCCAGGTTGCCGCCGATCGCGTAGATGCGACGGCCGAACACCGTGCGTCGCGCCATCAGGGTGAAGGCGCCGAGCAGCACCAGCAGCACCAGCACCGGCGTCGGCACGCCGCGGTAGGAATCCACCGCCCAGACGAAGCCGCCGATCGCGGCGGCGGCGGCGAACAGCTTCAGCGCGTCGAGCCAGGCCGCCGGCACGCTCAGCTGGTGCAGCTGCCGACGCTGCCGGGCGCGCAGCTGCACGAAGGCCAGCAGCCCGAACACCAGCAGCGCCAGCGCCAGCCCGATCAGGTCGGGCAGGTAGCTCTGTCCGATCGCTACCAGCGGCACGCTGGTGGGCGCGATGGTGACGCCGCCGGTGATGCCCAGCAGGATGCCGCGGAACACCAGCATGCCGGCCAGCGTCACGATGAAGGAGGGAACGCTCAGGTAGGCGACCCAGTAGCCGTTGAACAGGCCGGCGGCGATGCCCAGCACCATCACCACCAGCACCGTGACCGGCAGCGGCACGTGGTAGGTCACGTCGAGGATGGCGGCGACGCCGCCCAGCAGCCCGAGCAGCGAGCCGACCGACAGGTCGATCTCGCCCGAGACGATGACGAACACCATCCCCGAGGCGAGCATGCCGGTGACCGCCATCTGCCGAAGCAGGTTGGAGAAGTTGCGCGCGGTCAGGAAGTCGCCGTCGGTGAGCTGCCAGAACAGCGCCCAGATCACCGCGATCGCGCTCAGCAGCGCGAGGATCTTGTAGCGCGAGAACGCGCCCTTGAGCTGGTCGAGCCTGAGTGTGAGGCCCGGCTTGGCGTCGAGGCCGCCCGGATGGGCGACGGCGGCGGTCTTGTTGATGGCCGTGATCTTCATGGTTCCCTCCGCCGCTTCAGGCGGCCCGCCGCAGCGGCGTGATCGCCGCCGACAGCACCTGTTCCTGGGTCAGCCCGTCATTGACGAAGTCGCCGCGCAGCTCGCCCTCGCCGATCACCAGCACGCGGTCGGAGATGCCGAGCACCTCGGCGAGCTCCGAGGAGACCATGATGATGGACACGCCGGTCTTCCCCAGCGCGAACATCAGCTTGTA
>CAXTOC010000143.1:2675-7194 GCA_964245725.1 uncultured Acetobacteraceae bacterium
TGACCCGATCGGCGACGCCCACCACTTCGGCGAGTTCGGACGAGAGCACGAGGATCCCCGCCCCGGCCTTCGCGAGGTCGTCGATGATCCTGTAGATCTCGTACTTGGCGCCGACGTCGACGCCGCGGGTCGGCTCGTCGAGGATCAGCAGCTTGGGCGCCGGCGCCAGCATCTTGGCGATCACCGCCTTCTGCTGGTTGCCGCCCGAGAGGTTGGAGATCGGCAGCATCGGCGAGGCGGTCTTGATCCGCATGCGGGCGATGTCGGCGCCGATCGCGTTCAGCTCGGCTTCCTCGTCGATCAGCCCGCCGTTGGTGTAGCGGGTCAGCACCGCCATGGTCATGTTCTGGCCGACCGCCATGCCGGGGATGATGCCGTACGCCTTGCGGTCCTCCGGCACCATGCTGATGCCGGCGCGCACGGCGTCGACCGGCGAGCGCACCCGCAGCGGCTCGCCGTCCAGGAACAGGCTGCCCTCGCTGGTGCCGCGCCAGGCGCCGAAGATCGCCGAGACCAGCTCGGTGCGGCCGGCGCCGACCAGGCCCGCCACGCCCAGGATCTCGCCGGCGCGCACCGAGAACGACACGTCGTCGACCCGCTTGCGCTCGCGGTTGTCGGGATCCCAGCAGGTGACGTTGCGGGCCTCGAACACCACCGCGCCGATCTCGTGCGGCTCGCGCGGAAACAGGTTGTTCATCTCGCGCCCGACCATCATGCGTATGATGTCGCCCTGGGTGAGCTGCGCCATCGGCGCCGAGCCCACGAAGGCGCCGTCGCGAATCACCGTGACGCTGTCGGCGATCGCCTCGATCTCGTCGAGCTTGTGCGAGATGTAGACGCAGGCGGTGCCGCGCCGCTTGAGGTCGCGCACCAGCCCCAGCAGCACGTCGATCTCGCGCCGGGTCAGCGACGAGGTCGGCTCGTCGAGGATCAGCAGGCGCGCGTTCTTGTTCAGCGCCTTGGCGATCTCGATCAGCTGCTGCTCGCCGCCGGCGAAGTTCGAGGCCGGCTCGGCGACGTTGATGTGGCCCATCTTCAGGTCGGTCATCAGCGCGGTGGCGCGCGCGAACATGGCGTCGAAGTCGATCAGGCCGCCGCGCGTCAGCGGCTCGTGGCCGAGGAAGATGTTCTCCGCCACCGAGAGCTGCGGCACCAGCATCAGCTCCTGGTGGATGATGACGATGCCGGCGGCCTCGGTCTCGCGCACCCCGCTGGCGCGCAGCTCGTGGCCGTCCCACAGGATGCTGCCGGTCCAGCTGCCGTACGGATAGACCGCCGACAGCACCTTCATCATCGTCGACTTGCCGGCACCGTTCTCGCCGCACAGCCCGACGCACTCGCCGGGCCGCACGGAGAGGTCGATGCCGTTGAGCGCGCGCACGCCCGAGAACTCCTTGACGATGCCGTGCATCTCCAGAAGGAACTCGCCCATCGCCACCTCTCCCGGACGCGCGCGCCGCTACGCGCCCGCTACTCGCCGATCTGCGCCCTGGTGTAGAAGTTGTCGCGCACCAGCAGGTTGACGTTGGCCTTGGTGACCACGATCGGCGTCAGCAGCTCGGTGGGGACGTCCTTCTTGCCGTTGTTGATGGTCGAGTTGAAGGACGGCTTCTGTCCCTTGGCCAGCTGCACCGCCATCTTCGCCGCACTCGAGGCGATCACCTTCAGCGGCTTGTAGACGTCGCTGCTCTGGGTGCCGGTTACGATGCGCTTGATCGCCGAGAGGTCGGCATCCTGGCCGGATACGCCCACCTTGCCGGCGAGACCCTGCGCGGCGAGCGCCTGGATCGCGCCGCCGGCGACGGCGTCGTTCGAGGCGACGATGCCCTGGATGTTGTTTTTGTTGGCGGTGAGCGCGTTCTCGACGATCGACAGCGCCTCGGTGGCCGACCATTCCGGTACCCACTGCGACCCCACGACCTTGATGTCGCCGCGGTCGATCAGCGGCTGCAGCACCTTCATCTGGCCCTCGCGCAGCAGCTTGGCGTTGTTGTCGGTGGGCGCGCCGCCGAGCAGGTAGTAGTTGCCCTTCGGCACCGCGTCGACCACGCCCTGGGCCTGCATCTGGCCGACCCGGACGTTGTCGAACGAGATGTAGGCGTCGATGTCGGCATCCAGGATCAGGCGATCGTAGGAGATCACCTTGATCCCGGCCTGCTTGGCCTCGGAGACGATGTTGCCGAGCACCTTGCCGTTGAACGGCACGATGACGATCACGTCGACGCCGCGCGAGATCAGGTTCTCGATCTGCGAGATCTGCCGCTGCTCGCTGCCGTCGGCGGACGTCACGCTGACGGTGGCCCCCATCGAGCGGGCGGCGGCGACGAAGAAGTCGCGGTCGCGCGACCAGCGCTCGATGCGCAGGTCGTCGATCGAGAAGCCGATCTTCGGGTGCGCCGCGCTGGCGAGCGCCGGGCTCGGCGCCAGGGCGGGAACGGCCGCGGCTCCCAGCAGGGCGGCAAGACCGGCCGCGGCGCGGCGACGTGTCAGGGAAAGGGTCAGACGCAAGGGATCCTCCTGTGGACAAGTGCCCGGAGCCGGCAGCCTGTCGCGGCCGCTCTGTCACCGCTCCCGGGCGCGTAGCGCTGCCATGCGTATCAGCATGAGGCACGTGCCACAACTGGCTTTCCCGCCGGTCGACGTCGTTCTGCCACCCCGCACAGTAATCACTCCGGACATTTTGCAGCGCAACATTAAATCCGGGCGACGCAGGCCGGAGTTTTTCCTGCTGAGCGGCGAATCTGACTATCGTACCTCAGCCGCCGCGCTATGCTGGCAGGATGAAGCGGATGACCGTCCACGACGTCGCCGAGCACGCCGGGGTGTCGCTCGCCACCGTCGACCGCGTGCTCAACCGCCGTCCGGGCGTGAGCAGCGCCATGGCCGAGCGGGTGCGGGCGACGATCGAGCGGCTCGGCTTCCAGCGCGACCACTTCGCCGCCAGCCTCGCCACCAGCCGGCGCCACCGCTTCGTCTTCGTGCTGCCCAGGCTCGACAGCAACAGCTTCATCTGCGCGCTCAGGCGCGAGATCGAGGCGCAGCTGCCGGCGCTGGCGGCGCGGCGCATCCAGATCTCGCTGCTCGAATACGCGGCGTTCGATCCCCAGGCTCTCGCCCAGGTGCTGCACGCCGCCGCGCCGGCCGGCGACGGTCCGGCGGTCGACGGGGTGGCGCTGGTCGGCATCGACGCGCCTGCGGTGCGCGCCGCCATCGAGCAGCTGCACGAGCGCGGCGTCGCCGTCATCACCCTGGTCTCCGACGTGGCTCCGTCGCGACGGCTGCACTGCATCGGCATCGACAACGTCGCCGCCGGGCGCGTCGCCGCCTCGCTGATCGGACGCTTCAACGTGCGCCGCGGCGGCCGCGTCGCCATGATCGCTGGCAAGCTGGCGCTGCGCGACCACAGCGAGCGCGCGCTGGGCTTCACCCAGGTGATGCAGCAGGACTATCCGCAGCTCGCCCTGCTGCCGGCGGTCGAGGGGCTGGATGACGGCCGCATCACCGCGACGCTGACCCGCGCCCTGCTGGAACATGACGATCTGATCGGCATCTATTCGGTGGGTGCGGGCAATCGCGGCATCATCGAGGCGCTGGAGCAGTCCGGCCGGCAGCACGACGTGGTGGTGGTGGGCCACGAGCTCACCGCGCACACGCGTCGTGCGCTGCTCGGCGGCACCTTCGATGCGGTGCTGCATCAGCAGGTCTGCGACGAGGTCGCCGTCGCCGTGGAGGCGCTGCGTGCGGCCAGCGTCGGCGACGTGCGCCACGTGCCCGCGCCGATCCGCATCGACATCTTCCTGCGCGACAACGTCTCCTGAGGAGGAGCCGACATGTATATCGGCATCGACATCGGCACCTCCTCGGTCAAGGCGGTGCTCATCGACGCAGGGCAGCAGCCGTGCGGCAGCGCCTCCGAGCCGCTCGGCATCAGCCGGCCGCGGCCGGGTTTCTCCGAGCAGGACCCGCTCTCCTGGTGGGAGGCGACGCTGCGTGTGCTCGCCGCCCTCGCGGCGGACCGGCCGCGCGAGATGGCGGCGGTCGCGGGCATCGGGCTGTCGGGTCAGCAGCACGGCGCGGTGCTGCTGGATGCGGACGATGCGGTGCTGCGGCCGGCGATCCTGTGGAACGACACCCGCAGCCACCTCGAATGTGACGAGCTCGAGGCGGCGCTGCCGGATCTGCGGGACATCATCGGCAACATCCTGATGCCGGGCTTCACCGCGCCGAAGCTGCGCTGGGTCGGCAAGCACGAGCCCGCGATCTTCGAGCGCGTGCGGCGCGTGCTGCTGCCGAAGGACTACGTGCGGCTGAGCCTGACCGGCGAGGCGGTCTCGGACATGTCGGATGCATCGGGCACCGGCTGGCTCGATGTCGGACGGCGCGACTGGTCGGACGCGGCGCTGTCGGCGACCGATCTCGACCGCGCGCAGATGCCGCGCCTGGTGGAGGGCAGCGCCGTCTCGGGCCGCCTGCGCCCGGAGCTCGCGGCCCGGTTCGGCATCGCCGGCCCGGTGGTGGT
>CAXTOC010000144.1:0-7181 GCA_964245725.1 uncultured Acetobacteraceae bacterium
GCCTGCATCGGCGCGGTGACGGCGACGGCCGATCCGACGATCATGGCGCGGCGCCGCCCCGGGGAGCCCCGACCAGGTGTTCCGCCCGCAGGCCGGCGCGCCGGCCAGGCACAGCCCGACGCCGCTCGCGCGCAGGGCGCTGCACCGGCTGCTTAGTGCATCGGCTGGGAGAGAAGATCGGACACGTCGCGTCGGATCGTGCAGCGGGCGCTGGACGCCAGCACCCTGGCGCCACGATGCTGGGTGGCGGATGCCGGCCAGGTTCACCCCGGCCGGACGGTGTTGGGGGGGCAGGATGGGCACCGGCTATCGGTTCGGCATCGAGGAGGAGCTGTTCCTCGCCGACGCCACGACGCGTGGCACGCCGCGCCGGACCCTCAAGCCGTTCCACGCGGCGGTGCACGCGGCGCTGCCTACGGTCGAGCGCGAACTGCTGCAGGCGCAACTGGAGATCGCCTGCGAACCGACCACCAGCTTCGACGAGGCGCGGGCCGCGCTCGGGCGGCTGCGTGAAGCATTGGCCGGGATCGGGCGGGCGCACGGCATCCTGGTGCTGGCCTCCGGCACCCAGCCGATGGCGCGCTGGCGCCACCAGAGACGCACCGACAAGCCGCGCTACGAGGCGATCAGCGCGGCCATGCAGATGCTGGCGCAGCGCGACATGGTCTGCGGCATGCACGTGCATGTCGAGGTGCCGGATCCGTCGCAGCGCATCGCGCTGATGCGGCGGCTGCTGCCCTTCATGCCGGTGCTGCTGGCGCTGTCGGCCTCGTCGCCGTTCTGGCAGCGCCGTGCCACCGGGCTCGCCGCCTACCGGCTTTCGGTGTGGGGGGAGATGCCGCATACCGGGCTGCCGGACCTGTTCGCCGATGCCGCGGAGTATGACCGCTACGTCGCGGCCATGACTCGCTGCGGGGCGATCGAGGATGCGAGCTTCCTGTGGTGGACGCTGCGGCCGTCGATCCGCTTCCCCACGCTGGAGCTGCGGGTGGCGGATAGCTGCACGCGGCTGGAGGACACGCTCGCCATCGCGGCGCTGTATCGCTGCCTGGTGCGGCTGCTGGTGCGCAGGCCAGCGATCAACCGCGACCTGACGGCGGTGTCGCGGGCGCTCGCGGCGGAGAACCTGTGGCGGGCGCAGCGCCACGGCGTCGAGGCGCGCCTGATCGACGAGCAGGCGAACGCCGAGATGACGTTGGCGGCCCATCTGGACAGGCTGCTGGACTGGACCGCCGACGATGCTCGGGCGTTCGGCTGCAGGGCGGAGCTCGATCATGCACGACGGATCATCGTCGAGGGCACCAGTGCCGACCGCCAGCGCAGCCTCTTCGATGGCCAGCGAGGGCAGGAAGGCACCATCGGTGCCCTGCAGGCGGTGGTGGAGTGGATCGCGGCAGAAACGGCCGGGGAGGCGCGTTGACCGGCGAGAGCCGGCGGGTGCCGGCCGTCGCGGATGCCTGAACCGGTGGGCATCACCGACCACAAGATCAGGCAGACCGGCCCGGAGTCGCGCCCGCCGGCGACGGACGGGATCAGGTGCCGTTCACGAACGGTCTGCCGACAGCGCGATGCTCTGCTGCGCACGGATCGCCTGCAGCCTGCCGGCCAGCGCCTGGCTGATGCTCTCGTAGGCCGTGCTGCCGAGCGCGAGGCGCAGGGCAGGCCGTTCGGCGTCGGCGGCTGCGATCATCGCATCCACCGTGCGCGGGGCGTCGCCCTTGATGGGAAAGCTGCCCTCGTCGATGGCCCGCCGCACCCCACCCGCCGGCGTCGCGTCATAGGCGGCGATCGGCGCGGCGCGGTCGAGGCTCGCGCCGAAACTGGTCCCGGTCGGACCTGGTTCGACGATGACGAAGTCGATGCCGAAGGGTGCGACCTCCTGCGCCGCGGCCTCGATGAATCCTTCGATGCCCCACTTGGTGGCGTGGTAGAGGCCGAAGCCGGGATAGGCGATCTGGCCACCCTCGGAGGAAACCTGCAGGATGCGCCCGCCGCCCTGCTCGCGCAGGCGCGGCAGGCAGGCGCGGATCAGCTGGATCGAGGCCAGCAGGTTGGTGGCGATCTGCCGCTCGATCTGCGCATCGGTCACTTCCTCGACCGCGCCGAAAAGTCCGTAGCCTGCGTTGCTCACCACGACGTCGATCCGGCCGAAGGTCTCGAAGCTCGCCGCGACCTCGCGCCGGAGGGCAGCCGTATCCGTGAGATCGAAGGCGGCGACGCGCAGGCGCTCGCCATGCGCATGCCGCAGCGCCTCGAGCGTCTCCGCCCGGCGGACGGTTGCCGATACCCGGTCGCCGCGTGCGAGCAGCTTCTCGGTCATGATGCGTCCGAGGCCGGAGGAGGCGCCGGTGATCAGCCAGGTCTTCATGCGATCGATCTCCCGAAGAGGTCCAACAGATCTGGGCTGGCCGACTGATGAGATTAGGGATCATATTCGGCCTGACCCCGTGAGAGATCCTCACCAGTGCCGGCTCCCACCCTGGCCGACCTGACGGCCTTCGTCGCCGTCGCCTCGCACCGAAGCTTCCGGCGTGCTGCCGACGCCATGGGCATCTCGCGTTCCGCGCTCAGCCACGGGCTTCGCTCGCTCGAGCAGGATCTCGGCGTCCGGCTGCTGCACCGCACGACGCGCAGCGTCGCCCCGACCGAGGCGGGGGAGCGACTGCTGCGAAGGCTGGTGCCAACGCTGCGCGACCTCGACGACATGCTGGACGCGACCAGGGGCGCGTCCGGTGAGACCGTCGGCACCCTGCGCATCAACGCGGGCGAGAGCGCGGCGCGCTGGCTGCTGCGGCACGTCGTACCGGAGTTCCAGCGGCGCTACGCCCGCGTGATGCTCGACCTGGTGACGGAGGGAAGGCTGATCGACATCGTTGCCGAAGGCTTCGATGCCGGTACCAGGCTGGCCGAGGCCGTGCCGCAGGACATGGTGGCCGTTCCGTTCGGCGGCGAGGCACGCTTCCTGGCGGTCGCGGCCCCGTCCTACCTCGCCGAACACGGCCGTCCGTCGAGCCCCGAGGACCTCCGGCACCACCGCTGCATCCGCCAGCGCCTGCCGAGCGGCAAGCTCTACCGCTGGGAGTTCGCGCGACTCGGCCAGGACATCGCCGTCGACGTACCGGGGATGCTGACCCTGGACCACAACGCGCTGATGGTGGAGGCGGCGGCCGACGGCGTGGGCATCGCCTTCGTGCCCGAGCTCGAAGCCCGGCAGGCGATCGAGGCAGGCCGCCTCGTCGCGCTGCTGGAACAATGGTCGCCGGCGATACCGGGGCTGCGCCTCTATTATCCGCGAAACCGCCATCCGCCCGCCTCGCTGACGGCCTTTCTCGAGGTGCTGCGCGAGACGGCTTCTCGCCGGACCGTCGCGCGTGCCGATCCGCAGGTGTGAAACGCCCTGCACCCCCGATCAAGATCCCACCTGCCGCGGTCGAGCCGAGGGTGACGGATCGGGCGTCGAAGGCTCCGTTCCGCTCCGGGCCAGAAGTACCGCCCGCGATCCGCGCGTCCGATCGGGACCAGCGGATGTCGCCGACCCGGGCCCGTCCCTTGGGATGCGGCGGCGACGCTCCCACATCTCGCTTGGATGATGCCTCTCCCGCTCGACATCGCCCGCATCTACCTCGAACCGGCCGTCGAGGGGCACGCCCGCGGCCGGCAGATCCTCGCCCGGTTTCCGGATGCCGAGCGCATCCCTGTTGCGTCCCACTGGCGCATCCCGGAGCTGCGGCAGGGCGACCCCGGTGACTACCTGGAGGTCAAGCGGCAGGCCCTCGTGCTCGGCGTGAAGAAGGGCCTGACCTTCCGGCCCAACGGGCGCAGCGCGGATTTCATCGCACCCTCCTCCTCCAACGGCTGCGCCATGGCCTGCGCCTACTGCTACGTCGCGCGCCGCAAGGGGCACGCGAACCCGATCAGCGTCTTCGTCAACATCGACGCGATCCTGGCCGCCACCGCCCGCCACGCGGCACGCCAGGGCCCGAAGACGCTGCCGAACCAGGTGGACCCGCATTGCTGGGTCTACGACCTCGGCGAGAATGGCGATCTTTCCGTGGATGCCGCGATCTCCGACAACGTGCGTGACCTGGTCTCCCTGTTCCGCACCCTGCCGGACGCGAAGGGCAGCTTCGCCACGAAGTGGGTGAACCCGGAGCTTCTCGGCTACGACCCGAGGGGTCGCACGCGCATCCGCATGTCCCTGATGCCCCCCGCCCTGGCGAAGCTGCTGGATGTCCGCACCTCCCCGGTGGCCGAGCGCATCGCCGCCATCCCCGACCTCCACCGCGCCGGCTACCAGGTCCACCTCAACTTCTCCCCCGTCGTGCTGCGTGAGGGGTGGGAGGCGGAATGGGGCGCGCTGTTCGAGGAGCTGGACGACACCCTGCCTGCCGCCGTGAAGGATCAGCTGGCGGCCGAGATCATCATGCTCACCCACAACAGGGAGCTGCACGAGGTCAACCTCGCCTGGCATCCGAAGGCGGAGGAGCTGCTGTGGCGTCCGGACATCCAGGAGGAGAAGGTCTCCGAGAGCGGCGGGGTAAACCTGCGCTACCGCAGCGGCTGGAAGGGCCGCTGGCTGCGGCGGTTCAAGGACCTGCTGGCCGCCCGGATGCCCTACTGCGAAGTGCGCTATGCCTTCTGAGATGCCGGACCGAGGTGCGGGACTGAGGTGCCGGACGCCCTCGCTCGCCTACCGGTTCGGCAACCTGGATCGGGGTGGGGAAACACGCGGTCCGGCTCGGCATCCACCGTTGCCCGGAGTCGGCTGCCTGCCTAGTCTCGATTGCCCGGCGGGGCCGGCGCCGCGACCGGAGGTGATGAGGCTTATCCAGATGGCGAACGGTCCGATCGGCATCCTCTCGGCGGCGGTCTATCCCAGCCCGCGGCCCGATCTTCCGCACCTCGCGGTGCTGTTCGAGCCGAGCGGAGCGGTGCTGTCGGCGGTGCCGATGGCGACCGAGCAGGAGGCGCTGCTGCACGTCGAGCAGGCGATGCAGGAGGCAGCAAAGCTGCTGGGCGAGCCGGTGCACGAGCTGTAGAGCGTGGTCCGGTCGCGTAGCCTCACGGATCCCAGGCCCACCGGCCTCAGCGGTTGGTGGCCTCTCGCGCGCGCTGCAGGGCCTGCCAGGCCGGGGCGTAACGCAGCGCCTCGTCGTACTTGGCGAGCGCGTCGCGGCGGCGGGACTGGCGCATCAGCACGTCGCCCCACGCCCTGAGCGGATCCGCCCAGTGCGGCCCGCGCCGGTTGGCGGCGGCCAGCTTCGCCACCGCGCCGTCTAGGTCGCCATGCCGGGCCAGCGCCAAGCCCCACGAATAGTATCCGGCGGGCAGGTCGGGTGCCAGCGCCACCGCCGCCGCGTAGGCGCGCTGCGCGCCGCTCCAGTCGCCGCGCCCGTCGAGGATGTCGCCGCGAAAGCGATAGCAATCGACGAAGTGGCCGCCCGCCTCGAGCACGGCGTCGGCCTTGTCGTGACGTCCCGCCGCTTCCTCGGCAGGCGCGATCCAGCAGGTGTAGGGGGCGTAGTTGCTGGAGACGATCGGGTCCGCGTTCGAGGCGCCGAACGCCTCCATCTCGGAGACGGCGCGCGCGGTGTCGCCCGCCTCCATCGCCAGCAGCCCGTGCGAGAAGTGCGCCATCGCCATCAGCGACGGGTCGCTGGCGTCGCCCTGGGCAGTCTGCAGGTCGAGCGCCACCGCAACCGGGTCGTGCAGCCGCGCGTCGATGTCGGTGATCACCGTGCCGTCGATGAACACGTCGGTGCCCACGCCGACGTGCGAATCGGCGTCGGTGACCTCCTCGGCGCGCCACACCGAGAGGTTCCACGTGAGCATGTCCCAGTTCTGGTAGTCGAGCGCCGGCGCCTGTCCCGGACGGCCGCCGGCGGCCTTGCGCATCGCCACGCCGGCCTGCCAGGCGCCTTCCTCGTCGCCCAGCGCCCAGTAGGTGGCGATCAGGTTGTTGTACGCCGCCCAGTAGTCGGGCTTGAGCTTCAGGGCGGCGCGAAAGAAGGTCAGCACCTCCTGCTGCGAGCCGCCGAGGTTGGAGAGCGCGTTGCCCCACTGATTGAGGATGTAGGGGCGGTCGGCCTTGTCGGCGACGGCGAACGCCGCCTTGCTGAAGGCGACGGCCTCGGCGTCGTGGCCCGACACGCTGAGATAGACCGCGTAGAGCGCGGGCTCGGCGGTGCCGTAGAGGTAGCCGGCCGCCTGACGGGTCAGCTGGTCGAGCTGTCCCGCGCTTCCGGTGAAGGTCTTGGACAGCAGGCCGTCGCCGCGGACGGTGAGAGCGAGGCCGCCGTTCTCGGTCTGCAGCAGGTCGCCGCCGACATGCAGGTCATGGCCCAGGCGCGACTTGAGCATCCGGTCGAAGCTGGCGATGGAGAACCCGCCATCCGCAGGCTGCACCCGGATCTCGCCGGTCCAGGCGTTGGAGAGGTTGCGCTTGGAGGCCGAGCGTCGGCTGGCCGCCTGCAGGCGTGTCAGCTCGTCGGCCAGGCCTGCGGCGACCACCCGGCCGCTGAAGCCACGGCCAGCCAGCGACGGCGGGGTGCCGAACGGCTCCACCACCACCGCGTTGTAGCTGAAGGCGTCGTAGAGCATCAGCAGCAGCCCGACCGCCGCCGCGGTCGCTACCAGGGCGGCGAACAGCTGCAGCCCCACCCGGATGAGCTGGCCGAAGCGCCGCAGCGCCCGCTCACGTGACCGGCTGCGCGCCTGCAGGACGCGCAGCCGCTGCTCCTGCGCCGCCTGCGCGGCCTGCAACTGCACCAGCCGTGTCTGCTCGTCGAGCAGCGCCGCCCGCCTGCGTGCGACGGTCGGATCGGCCTTCGGCTGATCCACCGCCATCATCAGGTTCAGCCCGTCCTCGGCGTCGCCCAGCCTATGCCGGACGGCCTCGTCGTCCTCGGCAAACACATCTGCTAGCAACCCGTCCGCCAAGACTGGCCCCCATAACGAAATCGTGTGCAGCATCGGACGATCGGAACGAAATAGCAATCACGGAATCGTGTGAGCGAACTGTTCCACTGCCCAGTCCACCTCCGGCGCGGTGATCACCAGGGGCGGGGCGATGCGTATGGTGTGCGTATGGGTCTCCTTGCACAGGATGCCGCGACGGCGCAGGCGCTCGCAGATCCGCCGCGCCCCGCCGGCATCCGGCTGCAGCTCGAGCGCGATCATCA
>CAXTOC010000145.1:0-355 GCA_964245725.1 uncultured Acetobacteraceae bacterium
CCGGGGTGCCGAGCAGGTGCGCATCGAGCGACAGGCCGTTCCAGGCGATGCCCGGACGCGGCTGCATCGCCGGCGCGCGGCCGCGCAGGCGCAGGTCGAAGTGCCGGGTCAGCAGGTCGGCGAGGCCGCTCGCGTCGAGCGACGCCGGACCGGCACGCAGCGCCAGCGTCAGCGGCTCGGCGGCGCGCGGGCCGGCGAGATCGAGTGCCAGCGTCCGCGGGGCGAGCGGCGCCATGGCGCCCTTCTCCGCGTTCGCGCACGTCGAATGGCTGCAGGCGCCGACCACGCTCACCCGGTTCAATGCATTGCCGTCGTTCGAGATCCAGGGGCAGGCGGCGCTCGGCAAGAGCTCGGG
>CAXTOC010000145.1:365-7165 GCA_964245725.1 uncultured Acetobacteraceae bacterium
GTGGAGACCAAGCCGCCCGCAGGGTCGGCCGCGTGCAGGTGCAGCGACAGCCGACCCGGACCGGTCGCGGAGACCAGCGAGACGAAGCCGGCATGGTCCTGGCGGGCCAGCGCCAGCCCGATGTCGCTGTCCGGCAGCCGGGCAGGCGAGAAGCCGGCCAGCAGCGGCGCGATGTTGGCGACCCGCAGGTGGCCGTCGAGGCCGGCGCGGGCGGCGATGCCGGCGACCTCGCGCTCGATCGTCAGGTTGCCGATATGCAGGCGGCGTATGTCGACGGCCAGGTTGGGGATGTGGCTGCCGCCGGATGGCGCGGTCGGCCGGGGCCGCGGCGTCGGATCCGGCGACGGCAGTCGGCGCACCAGGATGCGGTCGACCGAGAAGCGGTCGATGCGCGCGGTCAGGCCGAGCAGGCGGAGCGGCCGCCAGTCGAGCCGGATGGCGTCGAGCTCGGCATAGCTGCCCAGGTGATCCTGCAGCGTCAGGCGGCGGATCGCCAGCCGGTCGGGGAAGCGGCCGTCCAGGCCGTCGATGGCGACCAGGCCGCCGCTGAGCGCGCCGGCCTGGCGTTCGATCAGCCGGCGCCCGGGCGCCGTGTTGGCGCCGAGCAGCACCGTCAGCGCCAGCGCGACCAGCGCCAACGGCACGCCGAGCAGCAGCCCCGCCAGCCAGGCCAGCCGGCGCCAGGACAGGAGGCGCCGGGACAGCTGACGATGGATGCTGGCCGCCATCAGAAGGTCTCTCCCAGCCCGACATACAGCTCGAAGCTGTCGTTGCCCGGCACCGTGTTCAGCGGCACCGCCACGTCGAGCCGGATCGGGCCGATCGAGGTGAAGTAGCGCGCCCCGACTCCGGCGCCCAGGCGCAGGCTGCCGTGGAACGGTGCCGACTGGCTGGAGACCTGCCCGGCATCGACGAAGGCGGCGGCGCCGAAGCTGCCGAACAGGCGCTGGCGGAACTCGACGGTCGCCGCATCGAGCGAGGTGCCGCCGATGGGATCGTTGTTGGCGAACAGCGGTCCCACCCCCTGATACTTGTAGCCGCGTATGGTGGCGCTGCCGCCGGCATACAGCCGCTGGTCCGGCGGCAGCTGGAAGGTCGAGGCGCCCTGGACGCTGCCCACCGTGGCGCGCAGCGCGATCACGCTGCGTCCGGGCCGCGCCAGGCCGAGCCGCGCCAGGTCGAGGTAGGTCGAGCCGTTGGCCTGCAGGATGGTGAAGAAGGCACCCCCGCGTGTCAGCGAGTAGGTCGGCGTGGCCCCGAGGCCGACGCGCAGGCCGTGGGTCGCGGCGTCGAGCGGGTTGGCGAGGTCGGTGCTGTCGTAGGAGGCGCTCAGCGGCACGCCCGCCAGCGTGTAGTCGCGCGTGACTCCCTGCTGGCTGATCTGCTCCTGCTCGGCGTCGAGCCCGGCTGACACGTTCCAGCGCCTGGACAGCCTGCGGTTGAGCGAGACGCGCGCCAGCAGGGCGGTCTGGTCGTAGGCCTGCAGATCCTGCTTCAGTCCCTCGAGGCGCAGGACCAGGTTCTGGTCGCGCTGCAGGAAATCCGGCTTGGTCAGGTTGGCGTAGATGTCGTAGCCCAGCCCCTGCTCCGCCGTGCCGCCGAGGCCGGTGGCGATCGCCGCGAGCTCCAGCTGCTCGGCATTGCCGAGCAGGTTGTGGTGGGTCCAGGTGACGCCCGCGCTGCCGCCGAGATCGGTCGAGTAGCCGAGCTGCACCGAGACGGTGTGACGCTTGGCCTCGGAGAAGGTGAAGTCGAGCGGGATGCGGCCTTCCCGGTCGAGCCGGCCCTGGTCGGTGCCCTCGCCGGTGCGCACCTGCACGTCGGAGAAGATGCCGATCGAGGCCAGGTCCTGGCGCGCCGCCTCGATCCGGCTCGGCTGATACAGCTCGCCGCCATGCACCAGCAGGCGGCGGCGGATGAACCCCTCGTTGACCTGGCGCAGCCCGTCGAGGCGGATCGCGCCGATCTCGACGCGCGGACCGGGACGCACCATACAGACGATGTCCAGGGTGCGCGCGTCCGGGTTCAGGGTGGCGACCGGGGTGTCCACCTCGGCCAGCGCATGGCCGTCCTCGCGCAGCGCCGAGAGCAGGCGGCCCTGGGCGGCCAGCACCTCCGAGGCGATCGCGGGCTGGCCGCGGCGGAGTCCGAACGCCTGCAGCTGTGCGGGCGTCAGGGTCGTGCCTGCCGGCTGGTCCAGCCGCACCCGGCCCAGCGAGAAGCGCGGCCCCGTGGTCACGGCGATGTCGACCGGCACCGTCGCACCCCTGGGGATCGCGGTGAGCAGGTCCGGCAGCGCGGCATCGTCGCCGGCATGGCCGGCCACGGTGATGCGCACCGCGCCGGCATAGTAGCCGAAGCTCTCCAGCGCGGTGCGCAGCCGCGCATAGTCCGCACGCGCCCGCCCGGCGAGCGCGAACGGGCTGACCGCGCTGGTCTTCTGCAGCCCGACCAGGCCCGAGGAGCCTCGCAGTGCCGCGTCGAGGCCAGCGTCTCCGGTCCTGGCGAGGACGGTCTTGTAGGGTTGCGGATCGGCGGCGCGGGCGTCGTGACCGGCGCCGATCGCGACCATGCAAGCGACGGCCGTTCTTCCCAGGCGCATGCGAACCCATCTCGAGGCCGGACCGGTTCGGTCCGACAGCCGGGCGAGCCTGCAAGGCGGCCGGGCCGAAGCGCAAGGGCACAGCCGCCGGAGGACGGAAATTTCGCGCCCGAGGTCGGAACATTGTCGCCATCCCGGCTTCGGGCTATGTCGGCCGAATGCAAGCAGCTCCTCGTCACCTGGGCCGGCGCATGTCGTACGCCGGACAGTCCGCGACACCGCTCACCCTGCTGCGGCCGGCCCAACCCATACCGGACGGTCCGGCGAGCCCATCCGGCCGCGTCGGCGCGCCGCCCGTCGCGGATCCGTCGCCGCACCGGCTGCCGCCCACCCGACGTGCCTGGCGCCGGCTGCGGGTGATCCGGCGCGGCCTGGTGATCCTCGGATGGACCCTGATCTCCGGCGTGATCCAGTCGGCGATGCTCGCACTGCCGGGCCGCGGCAAGGCGCGGTTCGCGCGCGCGTACTGGTCGGCGATCTGCACGCTGCTGGGCATGAAGGTGCGCGTGCTCGGCATCCCGGCGACCGGCGGCGCACGGCCGGTGGTCTATGCCTGCAACCATTCCTCCTGGCTCGACGTGCCGGTGCTCGGCGGCAACCTGCTGGCCTGCTTCGTCTCCAAGGATGATGTCGGACGCTGGCCCGTTGTCGGCCAAGTGGCCCGGCTCGGACGCACCATCTTCGTCAGCCGGCAGCGTGGCACCACCGGGCGCGAGCGCGACGACATGCGCCTGCGCCTCGCCGCCGGCGACGACCTGATCCTGTTCCCCGAAGGCACCAGCTCGGACGGCACCCGGGTGCTGCCGTTCCACTCCTCGTTCTTCGCCGCCGCCAAGCCGAGCGGCGTGCATGACGACCGCCACGCATCGGCCCGCGGCAGGCCGCTGGTGCAGCCGGTCTCGGTGGTCTACGACCGGCTCGCCGGCCTGCCGGTGGGCAATGCGCGCCGCGCGGTGTTCGCCTGGTACGGCGACATGGACCTGGCGTCGCATTTCTGGCAGCTCGCGCAATGGCGCTCGATGCGGGCCAGCGTCCTGCTGCATCCCCCGCTCGATCCCGCCGACTTCCCGACACGCAAGGCCTTGGCGCAGGCGGCCTGGAACGCGGTGGCGGAGGGGGCGGCGTCGCTGCGCCAGAACCGGCCGATGGAGCCCGGAGCGGAGCCGGGCGTGCGACCGGTGGAGCGAGCGCTGGAGCGGCCGACGCCGCGCCCGGCGCCGGTCGCAGGACGCGGCCGCGAGGCCCGGCCGGCCGGCGTCGCGGGCGCGGATTCTCCGCTTGACAACGCTGCCGCTTCCTTTGCCTGATCAGCGCTGAGCGGCACTGCATCATGCGTGCGGCCCCGAGCGGGACATCGACTCCAGCATGATCTGCCGCCGGACGAGTGCCGCGATCAGCTCCGACAGGGGAAGCGCCTGCCCTTGAGCCCGGGCAAGCCTTGACCGGAGCGCCCTCAGCTCCGATTGCTCCGGCGCTCGGGACCGGAATCGACCGGTCCGCTGCCGGGTCTCCGCTTCCTTGACATCTCCCCCTCGACCTCACGCCGACCACGCACCCGGCAGGCGCCTGCACGTCATCACCTGGGGCTGCCAGATGAACGTGTACGACAGCGCACGCATGGCCGACGTGCTGCGTCCGCTCGGCTATGCGCCTGCCGACGACGCGGGCTCGGCCGACATGGTGATCCTCAACACCTGCCACATACGCGACCGGGCGGCCGAGAAGCTGTTCTCCGAGCTCGGCCGGCTGCGCCGGATCAAGCAGGCGCGCGCCCAGGCCGGGCACGATACCATCCTCGCCGTCGCCGGCTGCGTGGCGCAGGCGGAAGGCCGCGAGATCCTGGCGCGCGCGCCGTTCGTCGACATCGTGCTCGGGCCGCAGACCTACCACCGGCTGCCGGAGATGGTGGCGCGCGCGGCGCGCGCCGGCGGCGCCGTGATCGAGACCGACTTCCCGGTCGAGCAGAAGTTCGATTTCCTGCCGGCGGCGGCCGGGCCGCAGCTTCCGGGCGGCGTCACCGCCTTCCTCACCGTGCAGGAGGGCTGCGACAAGTTCTGCTCGTTCTGCGTCGTGCCCTACACGCGCGGCGCCGAGGCCAGCCGGCCGGCCGACTCGGTGCTGGCCGAGGCGCGTCGCATGGTCGAGGGCGGCGTGCGCGAGATCACCCTGCTCGGGCAGAACGTCAACGCCTATCACGGCGAGGGCCCCGATGGGCGCATCTGGGGGCTGGCACGGCTGCTGGAGTCGCTCTCCGGCCTGCCCGGCCTGCTGCGGCTGCGCTACACCACCTCGCATCCGCGCGACATGGATGCGACGCTGATCGAGGCGCATCGCGACCTGCCCAAGCTGATGCCGTTCCTGCACCTGCCGGTGCAGTCCGGATCCGACCGGGTGCTCGCGGCGATGAATCGCGGCCACGACGCGGCCGGCTATCTCTCGCTGGTGTCGCGCCTGCGTGCGACGCGGCCGGACCTGGCGCTGTCGTCGGACTTCATCGTCGGCCATCCCGGGGAGACGGAGGCGGATTTCGAGGCGACGCTGGCGCTGGTGCGCCAGGTCGGCTTCGCGCAGGCCTTCTCGTTCAAGTACTCGCCGCGTCCCGGCACGCCGGCCGCCGCCGCCGCCGGCCACGTGCCGGAAGCGGTCAAGGACGAGCGGCTGGCCCGCCTGCAGGCGCTGATCCGGGCGCAGCAGGACGCCTTCAACGCGGCCAGCGTCGGCTGCGGCATGCCCGTGCTGTTCACCGGTCGCGGACGCAAGCCCGGGCAGATCGCCGGGCGCTCGCCGTTCCTGCAGGCCGTGCACGCGCTCGGCCCGGAATGCCTGATCGGCACCGAGGCCCCGGTGACGATCGAGGCGATGCTCACCAATTCCCTCACTGCCACCCTCTTACGGGAGAGAGCCTGCGCTTGAGCGACCTGTCGGCTGCGACGATCCCCCCCCTCGGACTGCCCGCCACGGCCCACGCGCCGGGTGCCGCGTCCGTCTCCTCCAACCCGCGCGCGGCCACGCTGCAGTTCAGCGACAACGCGCGCCTGGCCGTGCTGCTGGGCGACCACGATCGCCACCTGGTGCGTCTCGAGCAGGGGCTGGGCGTTCGCCTGTCCTGCCGCGGCAACCGGATCGCGATCGCGGGCGACCCCGGGCGGGTGGCGCTGGCGCGCTCGGCGCTAACCGCGCTGTACCGCCGGGTCGAGGAGGGAGCGGCGATCGACTCCGCAGAGGTGGACGCGGCGATCCGCATGTCCGACCTGCACGGACAGGTGCTGGACGGTCGCCGCCACGGCGGCGTCGCGGCGACGCCGCGCGGCACCGTGGTCTCGCTGGTCGACGACCCGCGGCTGCCGCTCGCCGACCTGCCGGCGATACGCACCAAGCGCGGCGCGATCGGACCACGCTCACCCGGCCAGGCCGGCTACATGGACATGCTGGCCAGCCACGAGATGGTGTTCGGCATCGGCCCCGCCGGCACCGGCAAGACCTATCTGGCGGTGGCGCAGGCAGTGGCCATGCTGCTGGCCAACCGGGTGGACCGCATCGTGCTGTCGCGCCCGGCGGTGGAGGCCGGCGAGCGGCTCGGCTTCCTGCCCGGCGACCTCAAGGAGAAGATCGATCCCTACCTGCGGCCGCTTTACGACGCGCTGCACGACATGATGCCGGGCGAGCAGGTGATCCGGCGCATGGCCAGCGGCGAGATCGAGGTGGCGCCGCTCGCCTTCATGCGCGGACGCACGCTCGCGCATGCGTTCGTGATCCTGGACGAGGCGCAGAACACCACGCCGGCGCAGATGAAGATGTTCCTCACCCGCATGGGCTCCGGCACCCGGATGGCGATCAACGGCGACCTCAGCCAGATCGACCTGCCCGCGGGCGTCGGCAGCGGCCTGCGCGAGGCGGTGGAGACGCTCGAGGGGCTGCCCGGTATCGGCGTCACACGCTTCGAGAGCCGCGACGTGGTGCGTCACCCGCTGGTGGCGCGCATCGTCGACGCGTATGATCAGCGGGCGGCGGCTGAGCGGGAGCTTTCCCGGAGCAGGACGCGCCGGGAGCAGGATGGAACCTCCGAGTAGATCCTCCGCCGGGGGAGCGAACCCGGGTCGGGACGAGGGCGCGGCGCGCGGGGCTGAGATCTTGGTGATCGACGCGCGCTGGCGACGGCTGGTGCCCCGGCTGGCGCGGCTGGTCCGCCGTGCCGCGG
>CAXTOC010000146.1:0-7117 GCA_964245725.1 uncultured Acetobacteraceae bacterium
GTCGCGGCACCGGGAGGTGCTGCCGGTTCTGCCACACGCGGCGACGCTCGCCGCGGCCGAGGCGCTGGTCGAGCAGGGCGACCTCGGGGCGGCCAGCCCGCAGGTCGAGGCGCTGCTGGCCGCGGATCCGGGCGAGGCCGGGGCCTGGTTCCTGCAGGCGAGGCTGCTGGCCGCGCGTGGCGCCTCGAGCGAGGCGCTGGTGGCCTGCCGTCGCGCGATGGCGCTGTGGCCGGACATCCTGCCGGTCTGCCGGCTGCTGCTCGACCTCGCCGGGGGGGATGCGGACGAGGCCGTCGACCTGATCGAGCTCGCCGAGCGGCTGCTGCTCGCCGCCGAGCCGGACGACGCGTCGCTGCACAACCGGATCGCCACCCGGCTCTGCGCCGCCGGCTGCCCCGGCGAGGCGCTGCCGCACCTGCGCATCGCCGCCCCCGTGCTCGGCCACCGCGACAGCGCGCTGTGGAACTACACCACCTCGCTGGCCCTGACCGGCGGCTATCACGAGCTGCTCGGCATCGAGCGGATGCTGATCGGCTTCGCGCGCGAGGTGCCGCCGCCGTTCGGTCCGTTCGTGCACCTCGCCTGCGCCAAGCTGGCGCTGCAGTTCGACCGCGACGCGGTGCTGCACACGCTCGGCCACAAGCAGGCCTCCTCCGGCTGGCTGGATGCGCCGGCGCTCACGGAGCGCCTGGGTGCCGCGATCACGCAGCGCCAGCCCTTCAGCCTCGTCCTGCTGTCCGAGGCGCATGCGCGGCTGGTGGCCTATGGCAGCCTGCGGGCGCATCTGATCCTGGGCGAGGCGGAGATGTCCGCGGTGGTGAACTCGGTGTGGATCGGCGCCTTCGGCGAGCGCATCGAGGCGGACGGCGTCGCGGCCTCCTCGGCGATGGGGCGGGCGATGCTGAGCGCGATCGCTGAGGCCGACGTGATCGCGATGCCGGACGCGGCGCACCTGGCCGCGGCGCACGAGCATTTCGGCTTCCTCGCCGAGATGCTGCGCGTCGCCGCGCGCGAGGGCGCGCTGCATGCCGGCCTCCCGGTGCTCGGCGAGATGCACGAGCTGATCCCGTTCCTGCGTCCACTGCTGGCCGACCGGCCCTTCCTCGGCGTCGTCGGCCCCTATCCCGACCTCGCCGAGCGGCTGGCGCGCTTCTGCCAGATCGACGAGACCGCCACCTACCTGGTGCCCGCCGCCCTGGACCGGCAGGGCATCGCGCCGTCGCTGCGTGGACGAGGACACTACCCGGCCCTGTTCGAGCGGACACTTGCAGCACTCGCGGTGCCGTTCCCGGGCGCGCTGTTCCTGGTCGCGGCGGGGGTGCTCGGCACCGCCTATTGCGGCCGGATCCGGCAGCTCGGCGGCATCGCGCTCGACATCGACAGCGTCGTGGGACGCTGGATGAAGCCCTGACCGCTTCGCTCAGCCCGCCGACGCGAGCTGCGCGGCGGCGGCCGCGCGCAGGCGGGGACGGCCGATCGAGCTGTACTCCATGCCCGCCGCCGCCATCGCCGCCGGGTCGTAGACGTTGCGCAGGTCGATCAGCACCCGCCCGCGCATCCGCTCCCTCAGGCGCGCCGGCGCCAGGGCGCGGAACTCGTTCCATTCCGTGATCAGGATCAGCGCGTCGGCATCGCGCGCGGCGTCCAGGGCGTCGGTGCAGTAGGTGATGCGCGACGCCTGCGTGCCCTGCGGCATGCAGGCGCGCGCCGCCTCCATGCCGACCGGGTCGTAGGCGCGGATCAGGGCGCCGTTCTCCACCAGCCGATGCACGATCGGGATCGAGGGCGCATCGCGCATGTCGTCGGTCTCCGGCTTGAAGGTCAGGCCGAGCACGGCGATGGTCTTGCCGCGCACCGAGCCGCCGCAGGCGGACATGATGCGCGCCCCCATGCTGGCCTTGCGCGCGTCGTTGACCTGGACGGTGGCTTCCACCAGCCGCGACGAGGCGCCGGCCTCCTGGGCGATGCGCATCAGCGCCAGCGTGTCCTTGGGGAAGCACGAGCCGCCGTAGCCGGCGCCGGCGTGCAGGAACTTGCGGCCGATGCGTCCGTCGAGGCCGATGCCGCGCGCCACGTCGTGCACGTCGCCGCCGACCCGCTCGCACAGGTCGGCCATCTCGTTGATGAACGAGATCTTCATCGCCAGGAACGAGTTGGCCGCGTACTTGATCAGCTCGGCGGACTCCAGGCTGGTGAACAGGATCGGCGCCTCGATCAGGTAGAGCGGCCGATACAGCCGACGCATCACCTCCTGCGCCCGCTCGCCGCCGTCGCCCTCGGCGAGGTCGGTGCCGATGACCACGCGGTCCGGGCGCATGAAGTCGGCGATGGCGCTGCCCTCGCGCAGGAACTCCGGGTTGGAGGCGACGTCGAAGGCGAGGCCCGGGCGGGCGAGGCTGACGATCTCGCTGATCCGGCGACTGGTGCCGACCGGCACCGTCGACTTGGTGACGATCACCGCGTAGTCCGACATCGCCTGCGCCGCCTGCTCGGCGGCCGCGAACACGTAGGTCAGGTCGGCATGGCCGTCGCCGTTGCGCGGCGGAGTGCCGACGGCGATGAAGATGCACTCGGCACCCTGCACCGCCGCCTTGATGTCGTCGCCGAAGGAGAGCCGGCCGGCCGCGATGTTGTCGGCCACCAGCCGGTCGAGGCCAGGCTCGTAGATCGGGATCCGGCCCTGCCGCAGCGCGTCGAGACGGCCGGGGTGGGTCTCCACCACGGCGACCTCGACGCCGAACTCGGCGAAGCAGGCGCCAGAGACGAGGCCCACGTAGCCGCCGCCGATCATCGCTACACGCACGGGTCACTCCATCGGTGGGTGCCCCCGGACTGTCCCTGGGGCCGCGGCAAGCGGGGGGGATATCAGTGAGCGGGCTGCTTCACGCCGATCTGCGACCCGGTGCCGAGCAGCGTCTCGAAATAGCCGATGGTGCGCCGCAGCCCATCCTCGAGCCCGATCACCGGCGACCAGCCGAGCAGGTCGCGGGCGCGGGTGATGTCGGGGCAGCGCTGCATCGGGTCGTCCTGCGGCAGCGGCCGGTAGACGATCCGGCTCTGCGATCCGGTGAGGGCGAGCACCCGCTCGGCCAGTTCGCGCACCGGGATCTCGTGCGGGTTGCCCAGGTTGATCGGGCCGGTGATGTCGTCCTCGCTGGCCATCAGCCCGACGAAGCCCTCGATCAGGTCGCTGGCGTAGCAGAAGGCGCGGGTCTGGCCGCCGTCGCCGTAGAGCGTGATCTCCTCGCCGCGCAGCGCCTGGGTGATGAAGTTCGACACCACGCGGCCGTCGTTGGGATGCATGCGCGGGCCGTAGGTGTTGAACACCCGCGCCACCTTGATGCGCAGGTTGTGCTGGCGCCGGTAGTCGAAGAACAGCGTCTCGGCGCAGCGCTTGCCCTCGTCATAGCAGGCACGCGGGCCGAGCGGATTGACGTTGCCGCGGTACTCCTCGGTCTGCGGATGCACCGTGGGATCGCCGTACACCTCGCTGGTGGAGGCCTGCAGCACCCGCGCACCGGTGCGCCTGGCGATGCCGAGCACGTTGATCGCTCCCATCACGCTGGTCTTGGGGGTCTGCACCGGGTCGAACTGGTAATGCACCGGCGAGGCCGGGCAGGCGAGGTTGTAGATCTCGTCCACCTCGACGTGCAGCGGCAGGGTGATGTCGTGGCGCATCACCTCGAAGTTCGGCCTGCCAAGCAGGTGCACGATGTTGTCGCGGCGCCCGGTGAAGTAGTTGTCGACGCACAGCACGTCGTGTCCCTGGTTGACCAGGCGGTCGCACAGGTGCGAGCCCAGGAAGCCGGCGCCGCCGGTGACGAGAACGCGTTTTCTGACCGGCTGCGACGTCATCTGGGCGAGGATCCGAACGGCACGTGCTGACCATACGTTAGGGTTCACGTCGTTGGAAAGCCCTACTGTTTCCGCGCGCCGCGATCCGCCGCGCGCTTCCAGGGTGGTAGGTTCGATGCGATACTGTGACGAGTGGGCGGGGTGCCGCGGGATGGACATGCGGGGGTGCGGGCGATGACCGAGCGCGGGCGTTTCCTGGTCACCGGGGGTGCGGGCTATGTCGGCAGCCACGCGGTGCTGGCGCTGGCTGACCGCGGCGACGAGGTGACCGTGCTGGACGACCTGTCGCTCGGCCACGCCTCCGCGGTGCCCGACGGGGTGCGTCTGGTCGAGGGCGGCCTCGCCGACGCGGCGCTGCTCGAGCGCGTGCTCGCCGAGCGTCCCGGCGGCCGCGGCTGGGACGCGGTGCTGCATTTCGCCTCGCTCTCCCTGGTCGGCGAGAGCATGGCGCGCCCGCTGCACTACCTGATCGAGAATGCCGGCCTCGGCATGCGGCTGATCGATGGCTGCGTGCGGCACGGCGTGCCGCGCTTCGTGCTGTCCTCCACCGCGGCCCTGTTCGGCCAGGCCGCCGTGGACGGCACGGACGCGCCGATCACCGAGGCGGCCGAGGTCGCTCCCGGCTCTCCCTACGGCGAGAGCAAGGCGATGCTGGAGCGCGCGCTGTTCTGGGCCGACCGCATCCACGGCCTGCGCTCCGCCTGCCTGCGCTACTTCAACGCGGCCGGCGCCGATCCGCAGGGCCGCGCCGGCGAGGACCACCAGCCGGAGACCCACCTGATCCCGCTGGTGATCGACGCCGCCCTCGGCCGCCGGCCGGAGCTCGTGGTGCACGGCGACGACTACGACACGCCGGACGGCACATGCATCCGCGACTACGTGCACGTCGCCGACCTCGCCTCGGCGCACCTGCTGGCGCTGCAGCAGCTCGACGGGCGCAGCGTCACCTACAATCTTGGCAACGGCAGCGGCCACTCGGTGCTGGAGGTGATACGCAGCGTCGAGCGCGTCAGCGGCCGCACCGTGCCGTTCCGCGTGGCCGAACGCAGGCCGGGCGATCCGCCGCGCCTGGTCGCGAGCAGCGAGGCGCTGCGTCGCGACACCGGCTGGACGCCGCGCTTCCCGGCGCTGGACGACATCGTCGCCACCGCGCTCGCCTGGCGGCAGGCGCACGCCCACGGCTACGGCAACCGCTGACAGCAGCGCCGGATCGGCGCGCCTTCGATCGCGCGCCGAGCCTCGGGACGGCCGCGCGTCGTCCCCATCTGCCGCCTCCCGAGCCCGCACTTCCGGCCGGCGCGGGATGGGGCTATAGCCCTCGCCATGCGCCAGTCCTGCCCGACCGACACGACACGCGACCGGTACCGGACCGCTTGAGCAGCATCCTCTCCGCCGTCGCAGGCCTGGGCGCCAGCGCCCTGGGCCTGATCCGGTCGGCTGGCGCCCTGGCGCTGTTCGCGCTGAACGGCCTCTCGCACCTGGCGCGCCCGCCGTTCTACTGGCGCGCTTTCGTGACCGCGTTCGTCGAGTTCGCCTTCTTCTCGCTGCCCGTGGTGGCGCTGACCGCGCTGTTCTCGGGCGGGGTGATCGCCCTGCAATCCTATACCGGCTTCGCCCGCTACAACGCGCAGAGCGCGATTGCCGGCATCGTCGTGCTGTCGGTGGTGCGCGAGCTCGGCCCGGTGCTGGCCGGACTGATCGTGGCCGGACGGGTCGGCTCGGCGATGGCAGCCGAGATCGGCACCATGCGCGTCACCGACCAGATCGACGCGCTCGGCACGCTGTCGACCAACCCGATGAAGTACCTGGTCACGCCCAGGCTGCTGGCCGGGGCGCTGGCGCTGCCGCTGCTGGTGGTGGTGGCCGACATCCTCGGCGTGATGGGCGGCTTCATCGTCTCCACCGCCAAGCTCGGCTTCAGCCCGACCAACTACATCCTCAACACGGTGGCGGTGATGCAGCCGATCGACGTCAATGTCGGGCTGGTCAAGGCGGCGGTGTTCGGGTTCCTGATCGCGCTGATGGGCTGCTACAACGGCTACCACAGCCGCGGCGGCGCGGAGGGCGTGGGCACCGCGACCACCGCCTCGGTGGTGGCGGCATCGATCCTGATCCTGGCGTTCGACTACGTGCTCACCGAGATGTTCTTCTCGCGATGAATGCGGGCGGCATGCCGAAGATCCGGGTGAGGGGGCTGGCCAAGGCATTCGGCGACAAGCAGGTGCTGGACGGGGTCGATCTCGACGTGATGCCGGGCACCTCGTTCGTGGTGATCGGCGGCTCCGGCAGCGGCAAGTCGGTGCTGCTGCGCTGCATCCTCGGACTGATCCAGCCGGACGCCGGCAGCATCGAGATCGACGGCGTCGACGTGCTGCGGCTCGGCCGGCGTCAGCGCGAGGCCGTCAACCGCCGCATCGGCATGCTGTTCCAGAACGGGGCGCTGTTCGACAGCCTGCCGGTCTGGGAGAACGTCGCCTTCGGGCTGCTGGCGCGCCGCGGCATGAACCGGCGCGCGGCACGCGAGCAGGCCTCCGAGGTGCTGCGTCAGGTCGGCCTCGACCCGAGCGTCGGCCTGCTGTCGCCGGCCGAGCTCTCGGGCGGCATGCAGAAGCGCGTCGGCCTGGCTCGCGCGATCGCGGCCCGGCCGGAGATCCTGTTCTTCGACGAGCCGACCACCGGCCTCGACCCGATCATGGGCGCGGTGATCGACGGCCTGATCGTCGACTGCGTCAAGCGCCTGGGCAGCACCGCGATCGCCATCACCCACGACATGGCCTCGGCCTCGCGCATCGGCGACGCGGCGGCGATGCTGTATCGCGGCAGGCTGGTCTGGCAGGGGCCGGCGGCCTCGCTGCTGCACAGCGGCAACCCGATGGTCGACCAGTTCACCCACGGCAGGCGCGAGGGTCCGATCGGCATGGAGCTGCGGCGGTAGGCGGACGATGAAACGGCCGGCATCCTCACGCTTCGTCTGCCAGTCCTGCGGCGCCGCCTATCCGAAATGGAGCGGCCGCTGCGACGCCTGCGGCGAGTGGAACACCATCGTCGAGGAAGTGGCCGAGCCGCGCGCGACCGCGACCCGCGCGGGCAAGATGCGGCCCGGGCGGATCGCCTTCGTCGGCCTCGACGGCGAGGCCGAGCCGCCGCCGCGCGTCGGCACCGGCATCGCCGAGCTCGATCGCGTGCTGGGCGGCGGCCTGGTGCCCGCCTCGGCGGTGCTGGTCGGCGGCGACCCCGGCATCGGCAAGAGCACCATGCTGCT
>CAXTOC010000147.1:0-7113 GCA_964245725.1 uncultured Acetobacteraceae bacterium
CCTTAGGGAATCGCGTCGCCGAGGGCTGCGACCATTAGGTAGTCGTTGACGATGATCCAGCCGCCGTCGCGGACCTTGGGACGTGCCGCCGCGAGGTCGCGGCGCACCGCCTCCTCGCGATAGTCGGCGTCGATATACATCACGTCGACGCTGCCGTCGGGCAGCCGCTCGAGGCAGTCGGCGCTGTCGCCGGCGAGGATGCGCAGGCGCCCCGAGCCGACCTCGTCCTCGAGGCGCTCGCGGTAGGCCTCGCCGTGGCTGCGGCCGCCGAGCAGCCGCGCGGAGGGCTGTCCCCACAGGATTGGCAGCTCGTGCAGGTCGAACCGGTCGATGGCCAGGAACCGCGACGGCTGGCAGGCCGAGAGGATGGCGCGGGAGAAGTCGCCGAGCCCGACGCCGACCTCGGCGAACACCGCGCCGCGGGGCAGCAGCGGCAGCATCGACAGCCGGTCGGACAGCAGCGTCGCGTGGTCGAGCAGGTGCTGCGGGAGGGTCGGCGCCTCCCGCGGCACGTTCATCGCCGGGCAGCCCGGCCGCGCGTCATCTCAGGCCTTCTTCGCCAGCGCCTTCTCCGCCCGCTCGATGGTGAGGATCATGGTCTCCGCGGTGCGCTTGGCAAGCGGGTCCTGGCTCGTCAGCAGCCGGTCGGCGAGCAGCAGGGCAGGGGACAGGATGCCGCGCAGGTCGTGACGCAGACGCGACAGCGCCTGCTCGTGCTCGCGCAGCTTCTCTCCGAGTTGAGCTTCAGCCTGCGCCGCACGTTGCACCAACGTATCGATCAGGACCTGGTCCTCGGCGGTTCGAGTCATGCGCGGGGCTCCCTGCTCCGAATGCCGGTGTAGGCCAAGCCGAGCGGCGGCGCCATGTTGTCGAGTTGACGCAACCAGCCTCGCACGACTATAAGCCGCGGCTCTTTAGCACGGATCGCCGCGGCCGCGGGCGCAGCTCCGGATCCACCAGGAGAGTGTCGTCGTGAAGCGCACCTATCAACCGTCCAAGCTGGTTCGCAAGCGCCGCCACGGGTTCCGCGCCCGCATGGAGACCGTGGGCGGTCGACGCGTGCTCGCCAACCGCCGTGCCAAGGGGCGCAAGCGCCTTTCCGCCTGATGATCCGCCGGTCGCCCGGGCGGCCGGCTCTTTGGAAGTGAGACGATGGCATCGCCCGCGATCCGGCTGAAGCGTCGGGCGGAGTTCCTGCGCGTGGCCAGCAGCGGCCGCAAGGCGGCGATGCCCGGGCTGGTGTTGCAGGCCCTGGCACGCGACGACGCGGCGCCCGCGCGGTTCGGCTTCACCGTCACCAGGAAGGTCGGCAACGCGGTGGTGCGCAACCGGACCCGGCGCCGCCTGCGCGAGGCGGCGCGTCTGCTGCTGCGCGAGCAGGCGCTGCGCGGCGTCGCACCCGTCGGGGTGGACCTGGTGCTGATCGGCCGCGAGGCGACGCGACGCCGCGGCTTCCGCGCCCTGGTCGACGACCTCGCGCGCGCGCTGCGCAAGACCGCTCGCGTCGCGCCGGACGGCGGCCGCTGATGCCCCGCACCGTGGCGCGCGCCGCGATCTGCGTGGTGCGGCTGTATCAGCTGGCGCTGCGGCCGGTCCTCGGGCCGAACTGCCGCTTCGCGCCGTCCTGCAGCGCCTACGCGCTGCAGGCGCTGGCGCGGCATGGCGCCGCGCGCGGCGCCTGGCTCGCCTCCCGGCGCGTGCTGCGCTGCAATCCCTGGTGCGCCGGCGGCCATGACCCGGTGCCCCCCACCCCAGCAGATCTCGAGAGTCCGGCGACACCCTGATGGACAACAACCGCCTCATCCTCGCCGTCGTGCTCTCGGTCGCGATCCTGCTCGGCTTCGAGCTGCTGATGCCCAAGCAGAATCGTCAGGCCCTGCACCAGCAGGCCACCCAGAGCACGCAGGCCACGCCTCCCGGCGAGGCGCCCCAGCCGGTCACCGACCCGGCCACCGCCGGCACCCAGCCGGTGGCGGTCGCGTCACCGCAGGACGAGCTCAGGAGCGGCGTCCGCCTGCCGATCGAGGCACCCCGGGTGAAGGGCAGCATCGACCTGACCGGCGCCAAGCTCGACGACCTGGTGCTGCGCGACTACCGCGAGACCGTGCAGGGCAACTCGCCGCAGGTGCGGGTGCTGGAGCCTGGATCGGATCCGCAGCCCAACCTGGTGCAGCTCGGCTGGAGTGCCGCACCCGGCAGCAACCTGCGGCTGCCGGACGGCGGAACGCGCTGGAACGCCGACAAGCCGGCGCTGTCGACCGGCGCGCCGCTGACCCTGTCCTGGGACAACGGCGCCGGGCTGACCTTCCAATTGGTGTTCTCGGTCGATCGCGACTTCATGTTCAGCGTCGAGCAGCGGGTGCGCAACGCCGGCGGCCAGGCGGTTTCGCTGTATCCGTGGTCACGCGTCAGCCGCGCCTACACGCCCGCGGTCACCGGCGGCTATCTGGTGCATGAAGGCCCGATCGCGGTGATCGGCGGCCGCCTGCAGGAGATGTCTTACAAGACCGTGCAGAGCGATTCCGTGGCCAACGGCGGCGTCGGCTGGAGTGCGACCCAGCCGGCTGGGGCGCAGGCGGGATGGGCCGGCATCACCGACAAGTATTGGCTGACCGCGATCATCCCGGCCACGGGCGTCGCCGAGACCGGCAGCTACCGCTACGTGCCGAATGCGGGTGCCGGTACCTACCAGATCGACTTCATCGCGCAGGCGCCGGTCACGGTGGCACCGGGTGCCACCGCATCGAGCGTCAGTCACGTCTTCGCCGGCGCCAAGGAGGTGCACCTGCTGGAGCGCTACGAGGCCGGGCTGCACGCCACCGACTTCTGGAAGGCGGTGGATTTCGGCTGGTTCGCGTTCCTGACCAAGCCGATCTTCACCGTGCTCGACTGGCTCAACACCGTGCTCGGCAATTTCGGTCTGGCCCTGCTGGCCTTCACCCTGATCGTCAAGACCCTGTTCTTCCCGTTGGCGACCAAGTCGTTCCGCTCGATGAGCAAGATGAAGCTGCTGTCGCCGAAGATGACGGCGGTGCGGGAGCGTCACAAGGACGACCCGATGAAGATGAACCAGGAGATGATGGCGCTCTACAAGACCGAGGGCGTCAACCCGGCCAGCGGCTGCCTGCCGATGCTGGTGCAGATCCCGGTGTTCTGGTGCCTCTACAAGGATCTCTACGTCACCATCGAGATGCGCCACGCGCCGTTCTTCGGCTGGATCCGCGACCTCTCGTCGCCGGATCCGACCAACCTGTTCAACGGCTTCGGCCTGCTCCCGTTCGACCCCACGGGGCTCAGCCCGATGCTGCACCTGGGCGTGTGGCCGATCATCCTGGGCATCACCATGTTCGCCCAGCAGCGCATGAACCCGCCGCCCCCGGACCCGACCCAGGCCAGGCTGTTCCAGATCATGCCGCTGATCTTCACCTTCGTGCTCGCCCGCCAGCCGGCCGGATTGGTGATCTACTACTGCTGGAACAACACGCTGACGGTGGCGCAGCAATGGCTGATCATGCGCAGCACCCGGCTCGGGGGCGGACGGGCGGTGCGTCCGGCGCGCAGCTGAGCGAGGGCTTCGAGCGCCGTCCCCGCGGCGGGCAGGAGCAGGCCGAGGCGCTCGAGGCAGGCCGGCTGCTGTTCGCTGCCGATTGCCGGTTCTTCTACGCGGCCCAGCGGCTCGACCAGCTGCCGCAGCCGGACGGTCCGGAGATCGCCTTCGCCGGCCGCTCCAACGTCGGCAAGTCCACCCTGATCAACGCGCTGACCGGCAGGCGGGCGATCGCCCGCGCCTCCTCGCAGCCCGGCCGCACCAGGCAGCTCAACTTCTTCACGCTCGGCGAGCGTCTCACCCTGGTGGACATGCCGGGCTACGGCTACGCGCAGGCCGCGCGCGCGGTGAAGGAGGACTGGCAGGGCCTGATGTTCGATTTCCTGCGCGGCCGCCCGACGCTGCGCCGCGTGGTGCTGCTGCTCGACGCGCGGATCGAGCTCAAGCCGAGCGATCTGGAGGTGATGAAGCTGCTCGACCGGGCGGCGGTGATCTTCCAGCTGGTGCTGACCAAGACCGACGCGGTCAAGCCGGGTGCGCTCGCGGCCAAGCTGGCCGCGGTCGAGGCGATGGTGCGCACCCATCCGGCGGCGCACCCGGAGACGATCGCGACCAGCAGCGAGACCGGCGCCGGCATCGCCGAGCTTCGCGCCGCGCTGGCGGAACTGGCGCTGCCGGCGCAGGCTTCGTTCGCACGGTGAGGTGACCCGGACCATGAGCCTGAGCGAGGAGGCCCTGAAGGCGGCGCGCGAGCAGGCGGCGACGCTGGCGCGCGCGCTGCCCTACCTGCGCCGCTACGCCGGCGACACCATCGTGGTGAAGTACGGCGGCCACGCCATGGGCGATGCGGCGCTGTCGGAGGCGTTCGGCCACGACATCGCGCTGCTCAAGACCGTCGGGGTGAATCCGGTGGTGGTGCATGGCGGGGGTCCGCAGATCAACGCCATGCTGGAGCGCCTCGCGATCAAGTCGAGTTTCGTCGAGGGGCTGCGCGTCACCGACGCGGCGATGGTCGAGATCATCGAGATGGTCCTGTCCGGCTCGGTGAACAAGCACGTGGCCGAGCTGATCAACCGGGCCGGGGCGCTCGCCGTCGGCATCTCCGGCAAGGATGGCGGGCTGATCCGGGCGAGCAAGCTGCGGCGCACGGTGCGCGACCCGAGCAGCCACATCGAGAGCGTGCTGGATCTCGGCTTCGTCGGCCAGCCCGACCGCATCGATACCCGGCTGCTCTACGCGCTGTCCGGCTCGGGGCTGATCCCGGTGATCGCGCCGGTCGGCGTCGGGGCCGCGGGCGAGACCTTCAACATCAACGCCGACACTGCCGCCGGCGCGATCGCCGGCGCGCTCGGCGCCACCCGGCTGCTGATGCTGACCGACGTGCCCGGCGTGCTCGACGAGAACAAGCGGCTGATCGAGGAGCTCAGCGCCGATCAGGCGCGCGCCGGGATCGCCAGCGGCATGATCCACGGCGGCATGATCCCGAAGGTGGAGACCTGCATCGCCGCGGTGCGCGCAGGGGCCAAGGCGGCGGTGATCCTGGACGGCCGGGTGCCGCACGCCTGCCTGCTGGAGCTGTTCACCGCGGCAGGTCCCGGCACGCTGATCCGCGGCGACTGATCCGGGCTCGCTCGCAGGCCTGCTCGACGGACTGGAACCGGCCCTCGTCCTGGGCTTGATCCGGCGGCGCATCGTCGAAGCGGAAGCCGCGATCCAGCAACTCGCCCTCGGTCGAGATGTAGCGCTCCCAGTCCTGGACCAGGATCATCGCTCCCATCGGCAAAGCGCCATGCTCGCCAGCGTGCAGAACGGCGCGGCATCGCCAGGATGCCGATATCTCGCAACAGGATCGCCTGCGACATCTCGCCGCGCACCCGCTACCTGCCGCCGGCTCGCCTCTTCGCGATCGCTGTGCGTTGGTCCTATAAGGTCGCGCATGCAGGTCGACTTCACCAAGATGCATGGAGCGGGCAACGATTTCGTCGTGCTGGACGAGCGCGTGCGTCCGCTGGGGCTGGTGCCGGGGCAGATGGCGAGTCTCGCCGACCGCAGGACCGGCATCGGCTGCGACCAGCTGATCGTGCTGCAGCCGTCGCGGGAGCCCGGCACCGATGCCTTCATCCGCTTCTTCAACCGCGACGGCACGGAATCCGGCGCCTGCGGCAACGGCACGCGATGCGCCGCCGCCCTGATCGGAGCCGAGACCGGGCGCAGCCGGATCCTGCTCGGCGGCCTCGCCGGGCCGCTGCCGGCAGAGATCCTGCCGGAAAGGCAGGTCCGGGTCGATATGGGGACCGCACGGCTGGACTGGCGCGACGTGCCGCTGTCGGAGGCGCGCAATACGCTAGAGCTGGAGCTACCCGGAAACCCCGCCGCCTGCTCGATCGGCAACCCGCATGCGACGCTGTTCCTGGACCGGCTCGACGGCATCGACGTCGCCCGCGACGGCGCGGCACTGGCGCGGCACGCGCTGTTCGTCGAGGGCTGCAATGTCGGCTTCGCCCAGGTCCGGAGCTGGGGAGAGATCCGGCTGGTAGTCTGGGAACGCGGCAGCGGCCTGACCCCGGCCTGCGGCTCCGGCGCCTGTGCCGCACTGGTCAACGCGCATCGCCGGGGCCTGACCGGCCGGGACGCCGCGGTGGAGATGCCGGGCGGCCTGCTGCGCGTGACCTGGCGCGAGGACGGGCACGTGCTACTGACCGGTCCCACCGCCACCGTGTTCGCCGGGCGGATCAGCCTGTCGTGAGCGCCCCTGAGATCCTCACCTTCGGCTGCCGGCTCAACCTCTACGAGAGCGAGGTGATGCGCGGTCACGCGGCCGGCTCGTCGGCAGCGGGCGGGCTGGTGGTCGTCAATACCTGCGCCGTCACCGCGGAGGCCGAGCGTCAGGCGCGACAGGCGATACGGCGCGCGCATCGCGAGCGGCCCGAGGCGCGCATCGTGGTCACCGGCTGCGCGGCACAGATCGATCCCGCCGCCTGGCGTGCGCTGCCCGGCGTCGCCCGGGTGATCGGCAACCAGGAGAAGCTCGACGCCGGGAGCTGGTCGGAGGCGGCACTGGCCGGACCGGGCGGCGTGTCGGACATCATGGCCGCGCGCGACACGGCGGCGCACCTGGTCACCGAGTTCGCCGGCCGCGCCCGCGCCTTCGTGCAGGTGCAGCAGGGGTGCGATCATCGCTGCAGCTTCTGCATCATCCCGTTCGGCCGCGGCCGCAGCCGCTCGGTGCCGATGGGCGCGGTGGTGGAGCAGGTGCGTGCCGTGGTGCGCTCGGGCTTCTCCGAGGTGGTGCTGACCGGCGTCGACATCACCTCGTACGGCGGCGACCTGCCGGGGCGGCCGGCGCTGGGCCAGCTCGCGCGGCGGCTGCTGGCGCTGGTGCCGGAGCTGCAGCGGCTGCGGCTCTCGTCGCTCGACCCGGTGGAGATCGACGACGAACTCTGGCGGCTGCTGGACGGCGAGCCGCGCCTGATGCCGCACCTGCACCTCTCGCTGCAGGCCGGATCGGACCTGATCCTCAAGCGCATGAAGCGCCGCCACCTCGCCTCCGATGCCTCGGCGGTGAT
>CAXTOC010000148.1:0-6993 GCA_964245725.1 uncultured Acetobacteraceae bacterium
GAGATGGCGCAGGCCGGCGGCCCGGATATCGCCCACGCCGAGCGGGCCTTCGACGCCGTGCGCCGCCTCATCGGAGCCGGGCACGGCGCATGAGCCGGCCTCTGCTCGCGGCCGGGCTGCTCGCCGGGCTTGGTCTCGCCGCCGGTGGCGCCACGGCATCGGCGAACGCGAAGCACCGGCATCCGACACGACCGGCACGCGCGCCGGCAACGCCGGTGCCGCCGGCGGAGAACCTGGTGGTGCACGGGCAGAAGCGCTTCAGCCCGGCGCCGATGCCGGACCAGGCGATCCACGATCCGGCGGACGCGTTGCGCGACCCCAGCACCGGGGCGCCGATCGGCCGGTTCGGCCGCGCCTACATCGATGCCAACCCGGTGCCCCCGGTCAATCCGGCGCTGCAGGGCGACCAGAGCCCGATCGCGGCGGGCGTGCAGCGCTAGCTGCGCCGACCGCACCGCGACATGCGCAGGGCCCGGCGAGGTGACGTCGGCGCGGGCATCGACTAGATCACTCGACACGCAACCGTGGCGTTGCGGCGGAGTGCGCCGGGATGCGGTGGATCAGAGCGCGGTTGCGGCGGTCCCTGCCCGATTGGACCGTCGCGGTGTTCCACTATGCCAGGATCCACCGCAGCATTCCCAACCTGGTCCGGCCGAGGACCTTCAACGAGAAGGTGCTGCGCCGCATCGTCTTCGAGCGCGACCCCTGGATGACCATGGCCGCCGACAAGTACAGGGTGCGCGACTACGTGCGGGAGCGGGTCGGCGCGGACCTGCTGCCGTCGCTCTACTGGGTCACCACCGAGCCGCAGACGATCCCCTTCGACGACCTGCCGGACCGCTTCGTGGTCAAGCCGACGCACGGCTCGGGCTGGGTGCGCATCGTCCGCGACAAGGCCAGCCTGGATCGGGCCGAGCTGGTGCGGACCTGCACCGGGTGGCTCGCGCAGAGCTACTACGAGATGACACGCGAATGGGTCTACCGCGACATCACGCCGCGCATCCTGGTCGAGGAGTGCATCGACGACGGCAACGGAATGGCGCCGAACGACTACAAGCTGTTCGTGTTCGGCGGCCAGGTCGCGTTCATCCTGGTTACCATGGGACGGTTCGACGCGCGCGCGCACCTCCTGGTGGATCGCCAGTGGAACCCGGTGGACGTGACCTTCGCCTACTCGACCGCGAGGCGGCACGTTCCGCCTCCGCCGCACCTGGTGCAGATGATCGCGGCTTCCGAGGCGCTGGCGCGGGGGATCGACTTCGTCCGGGCCGACTTCTACGACACCGAGCGCAAGCTGTTCTTCGGCGAGCTGACGCCGACGCCCGGTTGCGGGCTGGACCGGTTCGACCCGCCATCGTTCGACCGCACCCTCGGCGCGCTCTGGCAGCGCGAGCGACGCGCCTGAGGCCGCAGGCCGCCTGAGCACGACGACGCGCCGTTCCGGGCTCCGCCTTATTCCCTACCCCCCGTCGCGCTGATCGAGCCGGTGAAACTGCGCTGGAACAGCAGCAGGATGACCAGCGGCACCGCGGCGACGAGGACCGCCGCGGTGAACATCATGCCGTAGTCGGTCGATAGCTGACCGGCGAAGTCGGCGATCGCCACGGCAGCGACTTTATAGCTGGGGTCGGGCGCGATCAGCAGCGGCCAGAGGAAGGCCTGCCACTGGAAGATGAACAAGATGAGGCCGGCGCCGATCAGCGCCGGTTTGGATAGCGGCAGGTAGATGCGCAGGAAGATCCCGAACCAGCCGAGCCCGTCCATCCGGGCGGCCTCCGACAGCTCGATCGGGATGGCGATGAAGAACTGCCGCAGCAGGAAGACCGCGAAACCGTTGCCGAGGCCGGGCAGGATCAGGCCGAGGTAGCTGTTCTGCAGCCCGAACCGTCGGAACAGGGTCGAGAGCGGGATCGAGATCGCATCGAACGGGATCAGGAAGCTCACCACGACCAACGCGAAGATCACGCCGCCCAGCGGCACCCGCAGCCGCGCCAGGGCGAAGGCGGCCATCGCGCAGATCGACAGCCCGCCGGCCACCGTCAGCGCCGTCACCAGCAGCGAGTTGAGCATCGCGCCCGCGAACGGGCTCGACCAGATGCCGAGGACGTTGCGCAGCGTCACCCGGTCGGGGATGAACGCCCGGAGGCTGAGCGGGCTCAGGTAGCGGAAGATGTCCTCCGAGGGCCGCAGCGCGCTCATGCACGCCCAGGCCAGCGGCGCCATCGCCAGCGCCGCAGCGGCGACCGCGACCGCCAGCAGCACCGCGCGGGACAGGGGGGCGGGGCGAATGCGCATCGCCTATCCGACCGCGCGCATCAGCCGGAATTGCGCCAGCACCACCGCCAGCACCGCCAACACCAGGACGACCGTCTCCGCGGCCGCGCCGCGATCGTCGCCGTAGACGAAGGCGCGGGTGTAGATGTCCTCCATGATCAGGTTGGTGCTGCCCTGCGGGCCGCCGCTGGTCAGGATCTGCACCGGGGCGAAGACCAGGAAGTTCGCGACAGTGTCGGCGACGATGACGAACAGCAGCGGCCGGCGCAGCAGCGGCAGGGTCACGTAGCGGAAGTCCTGCCAGGCGGTGGCGCCGTCGAGCCGGGCCGCCTCGTGCAGCGTGCGCGGGATGTCCTGCAGTCCCGCCACCAGGAACGTCATCCAGTAGCCGATGCCGACCCAGCTGACGACGAGCATGATCCCGGGCAGCGCCTGCGCGGTCGAGGTGAGGAAGGGCTGCGGCGGCAGGTCGACGAAGCCGAGCAGGCCGTTCAACGGACCGTCGGGCCGCAGCGCGATGCCCCAGATCAGCGCCGAGACGCTCTGCGGGATCACCACCGGCAGCACGATGAGCGTGCGCCACAGCCCGACCAGGGGAATGTCGCGCACGAACAGCAGCGCCAGCAGCAACGCCAACGCGATCTGCAGCGGGTTGACCAGCAGCGAGAACAGCACCGTGACCAGCAGCGAGCCGCGGAAGGTCGCGTCGGCGAACAGGCTCCGGTAGGCGGACGCGTCGAACATCCGGTCAGCGCCGGTGAGCGAACCGTCGATGGCGATCAGCGTCGGCCACAGCCGCAGCACGACCACGGCGAGCAGCACCGGCGCCAGCAGCAGCAGGCCGACCAGCGCCTCCTGCCGACGCGCATGCCCGCGCACGGCCGCCCTAGCGCAGCCGGCTGAACGCCGTCTGGATCTGCGCGTCGGTATGGACCAGTTCCGACTTGGCGTCGGCGCCGTTGCGCACGTCGCTGAACGCGCGATTCATGATCTGCTCGAAGATGACGTAGCCCACTGTGCGCGGCCGGCTGACCGCGGTATGCTGCAGCTCGTAGCTCAGGATCGCGCCGTACGGCGCGGTGGCGGCGCCGCCGCCCGCGCTCGCCTGGCGGACATGCTGGGGGAAGGCGTTGCTGTTGGCGGGCGGCAGCGGGTTCTGCGCGGTGGTCAGCAGGTCGCCCTTGGTGTTCACGGTCATGAACAGGGCGAACTTCATCGCCTCCGCCTGGTGCTGCGAATGCGGACTGATGCCGACGGCCCAGGAATCTGTCGGCGTGACCGGCTTGCCGCCGGCGAAGTAGGGATGCGGCGCGATGCCCCAGTGCAGGCCCGCGACCTGCTCGAACCTGCGGAAGTTCCATGGGCCGCCGACGAAGAAGGCGAGCTGCCCGTCGCGGAACAGGTCGGGCATCTGCTCCGGGGCGATGCCGCGCGGCGACAGGCCGGACTTGTACAGGCCGCCGTACCAGTCGAGGGTCTGGACCCACTTCGGCGTGTCGATCGCGGGCGTCAGCATGCGCGGCCCGGTCAGGCCGGAGCCGGCGCCGCTGCTCTCGAACAGCGGCTGCAGCTGGTAGTAGCGGTCCACCTGATCGAAGCCGAGGCCCCAGCGCGCCCCGGCCTTCTGCGCCGTGACGGCGAGCGCGAGGAGCTGCTCCCAGGTGAGGCGCTGCTTCACGTCGGCAGAGGGGAGGGCGACGCCCGCCTTTCGCAGCAGGTCCTCGTTGTACTAGAGTAGCTGCGTCGAGGTCCATTCCGGCAGCGCATAGAGCTTGCCGTCGTAGCTCGTGATCGCCAGCGCCTCCGGACTTGTCGCACCCGCGACCTGGTCGCGCACCGCCGACAGATCCAGCAGCAGCCGGCGCGTGGCCAGCGCCGGGATCCTCGGCTCGTCGACGCCGTACACGTCGATGCCGGTGTCGCCGGTGCCGATCCTCGCCTGCACCTGCGCGTTCAGCTGGTCGAACGGCACCGTCTCGTCGCGCACGGTGATGCCCGGGTTCTCGCGCTCGAACTCCGCGATCACCGGCTGGTAGGTCTCCGGACGTTCCGAGTTCAGGAAGGTGATGGTGACGTCCGCGGCACGCGCCACCGCCGGGTCGATGCCGATGCTCGCCGCGACGTCGAAGGTGAGGGCCGCGCCAAAAGCGAGGGCGAGCGTCGGCAGCACGGCCGCCAGGCGATCGAGGTGGGGCATGGTCGTCCTCCCGTGCGGTGCCTCTGCTCGGGCACGTGCGTGGCTTGCGCCGGGCTGTCCGCGACCGGCCGCCGTCGGGCGGCGCGGCCGTCTAGGACGGGTCCGGCTGCGGAACTGCGGCGCGCGACATCTTGACGAAGAAGTCGCGGAAGATCTCGTCGCGCTCGATCGAGCGGACGCAGCGGATCAGGTGTCTCGAGCCGTCCCGGCTCCACGTGGCATGGTCGCTCAGCAGCGGACTGTGCACCAGATCCGACGGTGCCCACCGCGCGTCGATGAGCTGCGCGACCGGCGCCATGTCCCAGATCGGCTTGGACCATCCGAGATGCTCGTCGCTGTAGCTGCGGACCCGCTCGGTGAGGAAGGCGCCGAGCGGGCCGGTGGGCTCCAGGTAGCGTTCGAGCTCCGGCACCGTGGTGCTGAGCATGCGGGTCACGCCCTCGCAGGGGATCAGTATCAGCGGCACCCCGCAATCCAGCGTCAGCCGCGCCGCGGGGATGTCCTGCCGGAGGTTGAACTCGAAGGTTTCGGGCCAGTACAGGGCGTGTCCGCCGAGCCAGACGAGGACGATGTTGGCGATGATCCGCGGCTCGATCCGCAGCGCCGACGCGACGTTGGTCAGCGCCGCCAGCGCCACCACGTGCAGCGGATCGTCGGGCGTCGCCGACAGCGCGCGCTCGACCAGGTCGAGCGCGGCCTCGCTGCGTTCGGGCGCCGCACCCGGATCGAGGTAGGCGGTCGAGCCGCGGAACACCAGGCCGGACGGTGCGCGGCGCATCAGCGCGAGCAGGCGCAGGATCTCTTCGTAGCTCTGCCGCATGCCGCTTTCCGGCGAGGCGGCGCGGGTGTTGGTGAACGGCGCCGCGTAGATCGCCTCGACGCTCAGGCGGTCGGCGGAGTGCAGCGCGTAGGCGAGCGCGAACTGGTCGTCGATCTCGTTGAAGGTGTCGGTATCGATCACGACGCGCAGTCGCCCGGGCCGCGGCTGCATCCGGACGATGCGTTCGGCATCACCGATCAGGGGAAAATCCGGATACGTCATCGACCTGAAAGCTCTCGACCATGAACCGGCGCGTGCGGAGTTCCCGCGGCGCCACGGCTGCCGGCGGGGAACCGCCGCTCGGCCTAGGAGCAGCGGCCTCGCGCGCGCTGCACCGGTGCAGCGCGCGAGATGTATACCCGGTCCGACGGGCTCGGCAAGCCGGGCCCGGGCCGCGCTCAGGCCGCGCCGATGCCCTCCACATAGTCCAGGCCGACATCGAGCACGGCCACGCTGTGGGTCAGCCATCCGACCGAGATCAGGTCGACGCCGGTCTCCGCGATCCCCGGCGCGGTGTCGGGGGTGACGCGGCCGGACGCCTCGCTGACGGCGCGGCCGCCGATCATCGCGACTGCCTCGCGCAGCATCGGATGGGTCATGTTGTCGAGCAGGAAGGCATCCGCCCCGGTCTCTGCGTCGCCGAACGAGAGCGCCTCGGCGAGCTGTTGCAGCGTGTCGGTCTCGAGCTCGATCTTGACCAGATGGCCGACACGCGCGCGCGCGCGCCGCAGCGCGGGGATGACGCCGCCGGCCATCGCGATGTGGTTGTCCTTGATCAGCACCGCATCGTCGAGGCCGAAGCGGTGGTTGCTGCCGCCTCCGGCGCGCACCGCCGCCTTCTGCACGGCGCGCAGGCCCGGCATGGTCTTGCGCGTGCAGCAGATCCTTGCCCGGGTATGGCGCACGGCGTGCACCAGCCGCGACGTCGCGGTGGCGATGCCGCTGAGGTGGCACAGGTAGTTCAGCGCCACCCGCTCGCCCATCAGGATGCCGCGCGCCGGCCCCTCGACACCGGCGATGATCTCGCCCGGCGACACCGCGCCGCCGTCGGGAACGTGCACGGTGAAGCGCAGCCGCGGCTCGACCAGGCAGAAGGCCAGGCGGGCGAGGTCCAGCCCGGCGACCACGCCGGGATCCCGCGCCGTCAGCACCACGCGGGAGAGCTGGTCCGGCGGCACGATCGCGTCGGTGGTGATGTCGCCGGCGCGGCCGAGATCCTCCAGCAGCCCGGCGCGGACCAGCGGCTCGAGCATGATGTCCGGCAATGCCGTCATGAGGCGCGGCGCTGCGGCGGTGCCGCGCCGGCCGCCGCGAGCGCATCGTGCGCGTAGCACAGGGTGCGCACCGCCTGCGCGCCGGCCGACGGATGGTCGGTGCGGAAGTGGCCGCCACGGCTCTCGCGCCGGGCATCGGCGGCGCGCGCGATCATCAGTGCCAGCAGGGCCGCATCGGAGGCGGGCGCGTGGGCGGCCAGCTCGGCCTGCGCCCGCTGCAGCCCGGCCGCATCGCGCAGCACGCCGACGTCGCGCGACATCACCCGGCGAACCGTCTCCAGCGCAGGCTCCGGCCGAAATGCCGGCGGCGCGGCGGTTCGCGTCGTCGAGCTCGAGCGGGCTCGAGTCGATCTCCATCCGCAGGCCGGAGGCGGCCTCGTCGACGAGGTCGATCGCCTTGTCGGGCAGGAAGCGGTCGGCGATGTAGC